>JAKUTH010000023.1 GCA_022448085.1 Pseudomonadales bacterium
TGGGATGGTTATTCGACTACTACACCGATGCCGATCTCGCCTATTGGGACAGTACGACAACGGTCATGAGTTTTGCGGCTATGTGGATGGCAGCGCATAAATATATTGAAAATTGGATTGTTTGGCTGGTTATCGACGTTCTTGCGACCGGGATTTACATTTTCAAAGGAATATGGCCGTACGCCGTACTTTATGGGTTATACATCCCGATGGCCGTTTGGGGTTGGATGGCTTGGTTGCGGTCCATGTCGTCGAGTATGGTAAAGGACCCCGCACCTTCGTGATCGTTGCCATCGTTGGGACAGAGTGCACGGGTAAGACCACACTTTGTAACTCACTTGCTCAACACTATGACGCCGAGTGGCTACCAGAATACGCGCGTGAGTATTTTTCAATACATGCTGAGAAGCGGCGGCACTACACCGTTCAAGATATAGCTTCCATTGCAACCACGCAGATTTGTCGTGAGCGGAATTTCGTATCCAATCGGAATTCCCTGCGGATTCTCGATACCGACGCGGTGGTACTTTACGTTTGGTGGCTCGACAAATTTGGTCGGCCCCCGATTTGGCTTGTTGAGCACCTTCAAGCAATCGAGGGACGGCATTACCTTTTGATGAAGCCGGACGTTCCTTGGTAGATAGACGCGCTTAGAGAGTCACAACACGATCGGGAACGCATACATAACCTTTACACGCGGACCCTAGAAGAATTTGAGTCGCCTTACACTGAAATCGAGGGTCTAGGTGCCTCCCGACTCAGCCGTGCAATCGAAGTTATCGCTACATTGACTTAAAGAAGGTGCTGGACGTTGGCAATTGATTGATCACGCTGCTCGATGATTTCTTCGCGGTCGTTGCCGGCACTAATCTGTGAAATCGCCCAGGCGTGTTCTCTTAGTTGAAAGATCGCTTGTGTTTTGCGTAATGTTTCTTCGCTTAAACGTCGACCTAAGTACGTTTCGGCGCACAAAAGAGATTCAGCATCTTCGTAGTCTGAGCCGTAGCAAAAACCGATGACGTCGAAAAGCGGGTCGTTATCGCCCGCCGATTCCCAATCGAGGGTTCGCATGCCGGTCTCTGTGCGGATAATGTTCCATGGATTGAGGTCGTTGTGGCACCCGCGAATCTTATGTTCTTTCCAACGGATACGTTCGAGCCATAGTTGTTCTTTACCGGCTTGTCCGGCCGCTTCGAAGTAACGTGCAATGTGTTCTGTTACGTCGTAACGCGTCACCGAAGAGGGAATGGCATCGTGCAATTCCCGCAAATAACGTGATCCCTCGATTGGGCTGAGCCTATTCGTTGTAAGGACATCACCCTCGACCCAACGCGTAATCATGTGACCGCTGGAGGTGTCAAATGCGATGAGTTCCGGCGCCACGGACAGACTCGCAAAGTATCTTTCAAATGGGCGAGGGGCTGGTGTTCGGACGATCCGGACAACAAAAACCTCGGCGTCGATTCTGAAGCGGAAGTTGTCGTTGCTGTAGCCGCCAGGTAAATACTCCACTGTCTCGATTTGGCCTCGATTTGGCATGAGAGCGGAAATTATTTCGATCGCGTTTTCGTTGGTATTCATGACCATTTAGTGACCGGCCTGGTTCAAAGTCTGAGTTAGTATGTGGACGGAACCGTTGAGGACTGTTTTAACAGATTTCTTGGCATCGGGGCTCGCCGACCGTATGAATTTGAATTTCGGGGCTCAAGACTGGGGAATGTCCGAAGTTGGACTTTTTTTGTCAAGTTTGATGGTTGTAAATTGCTGGCGTGTGAATACTATGCCGCCCGAAGGAGAGTGGTATGGGCATCGATTACGTTGAGGACGCGCCGAGAGAAATTCGGCAATTTGGTGATGAGGAATCCGCGTGGGGCGGGATGACTGTTGCGGATGTTCAGCACGTTGCTGAAATCTTCAATACGCCCCTGACAGGTTCGTACAACTGGGATTATCGAGTCGCTGATGATCGCATCCAGCGCTTGTACGAATTGGGTAAAACGCTTAATTGGAACGGGTCGCTTGACGTTCATTGGGATCAAACGCCCGATTGGCATGAACAGACACCGGTAAAACCAGAATTCATCGATGAATTTCTCGCAAATGCAGACTGGAATGGATATCCGCCGTTCGATGCGTTCTCCACGGAGCGCAAGTTGGCGTTTTTCAAACACGACAATGCCTGGTCGTTGTCGCAATTCCTCCATGGGGAGCAGGGCGCATTGCTGGTCGCGTCGCAGCTCGCGAGTTGCGCTCCAAGTTTTAACGCGAAACTCTACGCGGCATCACAAACCTTCGATGAAGCAAGGCATGTCGAGGTCTTCAACCGGTATTTACAGACCAAAGTGGGACTGTCTTATCCGGTTAATCAGGGTTTGAAGTCGCTGTTAGATAAGATCTTGACCGATGAAAGGTGGGATCTAAAGTTCATCGGGATGCAAATTGTCTTAGAGGGCTTAGCCCTGGCAGCTTTTCATATCGCCATGAACGACACAGACGACCCTGTCTTGAAAGAGCTTTTGTACTTAGTCATTCGCGATGAAGCTCGACACGTCACGTTCGGAGTTAATTATCTCGAGGAATTCGTGGCGACATTATCGGAAGAAGAGAAGGAGGACCGGGCTCAGTTTGCTTACGAAGCCTGCATCGTTAGTCGGGATCGTCTAATTCCGACGGATGTGTATAGGCATTTTGGTTGGGATGTCGAAGAGACCCGTCAGGTGTTAGTGGAGCGTGGATTAAACGCAGATTTTCTTAACATGCTATACGCACGCATCATCCCAAACCTAAGCCGTATCGGACTTTTAACCGATCAAATTCGCCCGAAGTTCGAGGAGATGGGAGTACTCGATTTCGAAAATCTTGCCACTGACGGTGATATCGACTGGCGCGAACTAGAAAAACCGCTGATGACGTCGGACGCTGCCGGATAAAGCGTTCAACATTGTGCGGCGGTAAGACAGCCACCCTGTTTTCAAAGTCATAGGTGAAACTAGAGTCCTATGGACGCGACGTTTACGCATCTCGTTACCGCTCTTCGGAATGCGGATATACGCGTATCGACGGCGGAAACGCTGGACGCGTTTGCGGTTCTTTCACACGTGGGGATCCGGGATAAGGCTCTATTGAGAGATGCGCTTGAATTGACGTTAGCCAAATCACGGGTTGAGAAGGAAAGATTTGACGAAACCTTTGAGCGGTTTTTCGAGCAGTTGGCGTTTAGAGTTCCAGCCAAACGTGCAATGTTGAAAGACGTTGACCGTGCGGCCATGTTGGAAGCACTTCGCGCTAAGACGTCGAGCGACGTTACTGACGCAGTCGAGAGCGTTTTAGACGACGATAGAGATCGCCTGGCGATGCTGGTTCAAGAAGCTGCCTCACGTCTTAACTTGGGAAATATTCGAACCCTCAGAGAAAAATCGTATTACGTTGATCGCATTGCCGACGCACTGTCGGTGAGTGAGCTAGATGATTACATTGGCTCGACTGAAAACGCAGACCCCGCCGTGCGTTATCTGCGCCAGTATTTTCGTCAACAGATACGTGATTACGTTGATGCACAGTATCGTTTGCGCGTCGACGCCACGGGAAAACGAGCGCTACTAGTAGCGGCGCTCGATTCCAACCTCGATCAAATTCCCCTTGAATACCAACACGAGGTGCGTCGTGTCGTCGAAAAGTTGGCCGATAAGCTCGTACGAGACCATCGACGGCGCTTACGTAAAGCGACTCGAGGAGTACTCGATATCAAAAAGACTTTGCGTCGTAATGTCGCATACGACGGAACAATGTTTGACGTGCGCTGGCGCAGACACAAGCGAGAGAAGTCGACTGTTTATGTTCTGTGTGATGTCAGCAGTTCGGTCGCCCGCGTGGCGCGTTTTCTACTTTTGTTCCTGTACGAATTGACGGACGTATTGCCCAACTTACGAGCTTTCTCGTTTTCCAGTCGTCTCGGAGAGGTAACTGATATTTTTCGATCCAAGCCGTCAGACGAAGCGATTGAAGACGCGTTATTCGTCTGGGGGAAAGGCAACACGGACTACGCGAGGGCATTTATGGATTTCCGCGAGCTTTGTGGAAAGGATCTAAATAACCGCGCTGTCTTAGTGGTCTTAGGTGACGGTCGTAACAATTACTACGACGCTCGGCCTGACGTATTCAAAGAATTGTCGAAACGGGTAAAACAGGTGTTCTGGCTCACTCCCGAAACACCCGATAGTTGGGGTGAAGGCGACTCTGAAATACGTCGTTATGCTCCTCACTGTTTTCGAGTTGCGACGTGCAATCGGATTGAACACATCGAGCGGTTTGCAGAAAGTCTTTTGACCGCCACCCGTTAACAATGGCAACCGTGGTTCTTAGTTGATCCCGACGACGTAACTCAGAGACGGCCCTATTTCTTCGTGAACCGTGACGTCCGCTAAATAATCGAGCGGCGTTTCTTCGCGATTTACGATAGCCAATCCGGCCCCGAGTTGTTTTGCATATTCCGGGAACCCCGCTGCGGGATAGACCACTAAAGATGAACCGATAACAATGAATAGATCACACGTGCTCGTTTCTTGGCGAGCTCGTTCCATGGCCGTTACTGGCATGGCCTGGCCAAATGAAATGGTTGCCGATTTGATGATGCCGTTGCATTGACCGCATGGGTCGATCCGACCCCGCTTCTTGTATTGATCTTCCAGGTCGTCCAACTCGTATCGAGTTTCACATGACAAGCACTTCGCGTACTGAGCATTACCGTGCAATTCGATAATATTCCCATCATCGACTCCAGAATCCTGGTGCAAATTGTCCACATTTTGGGTGATCACCGCCGTGGCCTTCCCGGCACTCACAAGTTGGGCGACTGCTCGGTGACCGTTATTTGGAACGGCGTTCTCCATCGAGCGATCGCCGGAAAAGCGTCTTCTCCAGGACTCTTGTCTAACGTCATCGGACGCGACAAAGTCCTGGAATTCAATGGGTTTGATCTTGTTCCAGAGACCTGTACCTGGGCTGCGGAAATCGGGTATGCCGGATTCCGTGCTGATTCCAGCGCCAGTGAATATGACGATTCGCTCGGCGGCGTCGATCATCGTACGAAGTTGCTCTACATCATCGCTGCGAACATTCATCGAGCGGACGCGGCGGTCAGTTGTGGAGGGTTGCCAAGATTTTGATCACCGCTTCCGTTTGCTCGTACTGAAGCATATGACCGGCTTCTTCAATGCTATGCAACGTTGCGGTTGGGATTTCGTTGACGAAATCGTTGCCGTATACGGGGGGGATTAGTCGATCGGATCTTCCCCAAATGACAGCGGTGTGGGCTTTGATCCGATACAGACGATCGCGTAGACCTCGATCAGGAACAGGAAACAATAATTTGCCCGCCGTCCCTAGGCGACGTGCGTTTCCAACGAGAAAATCGGAGAGGAATTCCGGATCGTTGAAGTTTCCGCCGGACGACAAGAGCGCGCCGTTTGTTTCAGGATCGTGCAATAGAAGCGCTGGCAGCTCGAATGGCAGCTTACTGAAGAGGTCTTCAATGGGGTGTTCGTCCTTCCACAATCCTGCCGGTGCCAAGAGCGCTAGCCGTTGAATCTCCGTGGGCGCGATGGCGGCCATTTCCGCAGCAATCATTCCGCCCATCGAATGGCCCACTACAAGTGGTTGATGCAACGAGAGGGCGTCAAAGACATCAAAAGCATGCAGAGTAAAATCGAGCATGCCGCGTAGGTGGTCTCCACCTTCCGAGTCTTCGAACCCGGGCAACAATGGAGCATAGACACGATAATGGTTAGCCAGTGACTCGAGGAAGGGATCATCGGGAAATAGACCGCCAGCCCCATGTAGAAATAGCAGCTCCGGTCCATCGCCTCCTTCGTAGACACGGACGCTGCTTCGGGTCTCGGGATGACCTACCTCAATTAAGCGGGAATCCACATCAGCCTCCTATCGCAGCGGCCGCCGCACGGTTCGCGTGGTCGATCGGCGAAATCCAAAAACGATTATCGTCTTTGTATTCGGGCCACATATCCCGGAGCTGGGGAATTACTTCATCCGCGAATAGCTTTGTCGAACGCATGCATTTGTCTTGGGGCATGTTGCCCACATGGATGAGGCAAAAAATATTACCAACGCGCAGGCTGGTGGCCAGTTCCTTCATCTGATTCGCGACGGTATCGGGACTTCCCGCGATGATGTAGCCGTCGTCGATGAGCTGTTGCCAACTCATGCTAGAAACGTTGCCAAATGCTTGCTCAGTCATCTGCGACGTCACGTTCGCTTTAAGGGTCTTGATCGTACGATAGCCGGGTGCATCCGCAAATCCTGGGTAGACGTGCAAACAACGGTTGTAAAAGTAATCGATGTGTTCTCGATACTCCTTCTCGGCTTCTTCATCTGTTTCCGCGACGACGATGGTTTGTGCGAATCCCGCGCGGTACGGAGATTTATCCTTACCGTATTCTTCGACCCGTTCCCAGTAACCGTCCATCAGCTGTTTCGCGCGTCGATAACCCGTGAAACTCAAATAGCAATACACGTAGTCATTTTCGAGACAGAAATCGTACGTCTCCAAGGAACCGCCGCCGGGGATGAAGATGGGAGGTGGTGACTGGACCGGCTTGGGCCAACAGTTGGCGTAACGTAGCTGGGTGTAGCGACCGTTAAATGTAAAAGGTTCGTCTTCCTGCCACGCCCGCTTAATAAGTTCGTGCGCCTCTCGATATTTTTCGCGGGTAAGTGCAGGGATTTGTCCATAACAATAATTGGTGTCCATCGACGTACCGACCGGAAAACCTGCCAGGAGGCGCCCACCGGAGATGACGTCGAGCATGGCAAATTCTTCTGCGACCCGCAGCGGCGGGTTATAAAGCGCGATGGAGTTACCTAGAACCACCAGAGCTGATTTGGATGTTCGCCGAGCTAGAGCTGCGGCCATGAGATTCGGAGAAGGCATGAGGCCGTAACCGTTGGCATGGTGTTCGTTTACCCCGATGCCGTCGAACCCACATTCTTCTGCATATTCGAGTTCGTCGAGATAGACGTTATAGAGTTCGTGCCCGCGTACCGGATCGTAAAGCGAATTAGGTATGTCGACCCAAACGGATCGGTATTTCTCCCGGAAGTCTTCAGGAAGATATGGCCAAGGCATCAAGTTAAACCACGTGAATTTCAATGCCTTTCCCCCATTTGTATGACAAAACGATGGAACGTTCTTTCGAAGGTTCTGTCAACCATATAACCTTGCGTGATATGCGAACTATGGAATTTTTCTTCGATTGCTCAAGTCCGTGGACCTACCTAGCTTTTGAACAAATCCAGCGTTCGATTGAGGGTAAGCCAATCGCGATCGAATGGCGGCCATTTCTCGTCGGTGGGGTATTCAATACGGTAAATCCGAGTGTATACGCATCCCGCGAAAATCCGGTTCCTGCGAAGGCGAAGTATTACGGCAAGGATCTGGCGGACTGGGCACGATACGTTGGCGTCGATATTGGCTCGCCTCCCGTCTTTCCAGTGAATAGTGTCAAAGCGATGCGTGGTGCATTCGTTGCGATTGAACGAGACGTCTTGATTCCTTATGCGCGCCGCGTATTCGAGGCGTACTGGGGAGAATTACGCGATATTTCTCAAGATGAGGTTCTGGCGGATATCGTGAGGGAGGTGGGTGTGGCGCCAGATGAGTTTTTCGAAAAAATCGGTTCGGACGATTATAAAACGAGGCTACGGGAGAATACGCAGGAGCTTGTGGACCGAGGCGGTTTCGGTTCACCTACGATGTTCCTCGATTACGATGATATGTACTTTGGCAATGACCGCATTCCGTTGATCATGGCGAAGCTTTCCTAGCCACCGAGCTAGTCGTGATGCTCTGGATAGCTTGCGGCGAGTTGTCGAATTGCTGAGGGAGCGGTTTTGTTATTGAGTGCGTCCATGACTTTTAGCGCACACTTCCTTGGCGAATTGTTGGCGGTGTCTACCTCTACGTCGTAGACCATGTGCTCGTGGACCTTCTCGAAGTGCCATGTGGCCGTACCTGGAAAACGCCCCGGGCGTTCGGATTCGCGTTGACGGACAACGTCCAACGGGCAACGTACACCGACGACCGTAACCTCGAATTCAACGAGGACGCGGGCATAATCTGCGACGAAAGATTCTTCAAAAAGAAGATCGTCGATGATGACATTCAATCCGCCGCGGGCGATGGCGGCTATGGCGCGCCGCATTCCCTTGAGTAGTTTGTGCCCATGATCGCCAAATCGAACGGCCGTGACCGATTCGCCGTTTAGGTCGGTAGGGGCGATATTCAGCCCGTCTGCCCCAGTTGTGCCTTCGGCGGAGTTGAACCCACGATAACGCCCCGGTAAGCCGTCGCGAAATTGATCCAGTGCAACGTGCTGGTATGGGTCGTGGAGTAGTTGCTGCAACATCATGGCGAGCGTCGTCTTCCCCGAGCTCGACGAACCGTTTAGTAGAATGATAGATCCATTGTCCATTACGTCATGTTAGCGATGCCAAATCGCTATAACCAGCTCGGTCGTTCGTTCCATGCAGTGGTGTATCGTTCTACAAGATTGTCCAAGTGATGTTCTTGGGTTCCGAACGACTCGATATTGATACTTGCGACGACGGCGCCGCACCGAACGGCGTCGCGGTAGCTTGCTCCCAGCAGTTGAGCGTGGACATAGCCCGCCCGAAAGGCATCGCCACAACCGGTTGGATCGAGCGGTCGAATAGGTACCACCGCAGACTCAGTTCCTTCGCTGTCACCACACATCCAGCGGGCTCCGTGTGAACCCTCGGTGATAACGAGTTCCATGATGTTGTCGACGTCGGTGTGCGTTCGTAACGTGTCGTATTCAAATTGATTCATGATTATCCGATTCGATAGTTCTACCAGTGTTTGGCAGTCAGTCGCACTGAAATCCGTGATCCCCTGGCCTGGATCAGTCAAAAAGGGCGTACCACGTCCCTTCAGAATACCCGCAGCGGCGATCATGTTGGCCGGGATATCGGGCGCGATGATAGCGTAATCGATGGCATGCTTTTCGTGGATAACCCGGCGTAGATGCATTTCGAATTCTGGGGTTCTTGTTGGACCGGGGTAAAAACCGGTGAATTGATTGCCTTTGATATCCGTAAAGATGAACGCGTGTGAAGAATGAGGAGCGGTTTCGACCCGGACGATTCCGTCTTGATCTATTGCCATTCGCGACAGGTGTGCTTGATAGTCGTCGTCAAGATCACGGCCCGTAAATACGAAAGGAATCGGGTCATGGCCTAGGCACTTTAGACTGTATGCGAGGTTCATGGCACAGCCGCCAAAATGTCGGTGGAGTCGATCGAGATGGATCGAAAAATTCAGTCCACGGTGGCTCGGCAGCTCGTCGAAATCGTTTACATACGTGGCGACGTAGTCGATAGCAAGGGTACCGGTAATTAATATGCGCGCCATGACACATCCTCCTTCGAGTAAACTCTAGTCGGTCTATCAACGGATGGCCCTTTGTGCAAGGACTGATTGGTCTCATTGGATTATTGGCGTTCGCGTGGTTGTTTAGCGAGAACCGTGGCGCTGTGCGCGTTAAACAATTAGCAATCGCTCTTTTCATCCAAGTCGTGCTCGCATACGTGCTCTTGAATATTGGATTTTTTCGTCACGCGCTGCTATCGCTTAACGAGATCGTGTATGCAATGGAAGCGGCGACGCGTGAAGGGACCAGGCTTGTGTTTGGTTTCTTGGGGGGTGACACGAATCTACCGTTTGAATTAACCGGTGATTCGATGCCTTACATTTTCGCCTTCAGGGTACTACCTCAGATCCTAGTCTTCAGTGTAGTCGTTGCTTTACTTTGGCATTGGCGGGTCCTGCCAATTGTCATCCGTGGGTTTTCCTGGGTATTACGCCGCTCGTTGGGTGTCGGTGGTGCTGTGGGAGTTGCTGCGTCGGCGAGCGTATTCCTTGGGATGGTGGAAGCCCCGTTAGTTATCCGAGCTTATCTGCGTAACCTGTCGCGTTCTGAATTGTTCGTCGTGATGACCTGTGGTATGTCAACGGTCGCGGGGTCCATCATGGTGTTGTATGCGAACGTGTTGACGCCGGTGATCGATGGGGCCATAGGGCACGTGTTGACTGCGTCCGTCATCAACGTGGTAGGAGCCGTGTTGGTTTCGCGCGTTCTAATCCCGGAAGAGCGGATCACCGAAGGCGGCGATCTGGCCGATGCGCTCAGCTATGAGAGTTCCATGGACGCGGTGGCCCGCGGCACCATGGATGGTGTGAGGCTGGTGGTCAATGTTGGCGCTATGGTGATCGTCTTGATGAGCTTGGTTGGCCTCGTTAACTACATGCTCGGGAACTTTATGGTCTCCGGTGAGCCTTTGACGTTGCAGTGGTTAGTGGGATGGGTCTTCGCTCCTATCGCGTGGATCATGGGCGTTGATTGGGTAGATGCGCAAACTGCTGGGGCCCTTTTGGGAACTAAGTTAATCTTGAACGAATTGGTAGCCTATCTTGAATTTGGTGCGCTGGGAGATTCTTTACTACCGAATACACGACTCATCCTTACGTATGCGCTGTGTGGCTTCACGAACTTTGGTAGCTTGGGCATTCTGATAGGCGGCGTGAGTGCGTTGGTTCCAGAACGGCGCAAAGACTTGTTAACGCTTGGCCCCAAAACGCTGCTTTCGGGTACGTTGGTGGCGTGTTTGACGGGAACCATTGTTGGAATCGTTGGATAGCTTCTAAATTGCGTTGAGCACGAATTCGATGTCGTTTCGGGTGATATCGAGGTGTACCACCCATCTTGACCCTGAGGTCAATACATCTTTCCGCGCGAGCCTCGCACGGACGTCGTCAAGCTGTGGCACATCAACAAATACCATGTTGGTTGCTTGTTTGATTGAAGTCCCTACTTTTTCTCGAAGCCCATGGGCCAGGCTAGTCGCATGCTCGTGGTCTTCGGCTAGGCGGTCGACGTGGTGTTCAAGTGCATACAAGCCTGCTGCAGCAAGGATACCTGCTTGACGCATGCCACCGCCAAGCATCTTGCGCCAACGCCGGGCAGCGTGAATAAATTCGTGCGACCCGACCAGAACGGAACCGGCGGGCGCACCAAGACCCTTCGAAAGACACACGGAGACGGAATCGACAAGGGAACCGTATGCCGCTACGGATACGCCTTCGTCGACAGCTGCATTGAATAAGCGAGCACCGTCGAGATGCAGATTGAGTCCACGACGGCGACAAACATCGGCCGCTTGCGCGACGTATTCGACGCTCAAAGGCTTGCCGGCTTGCGTGTTTTCGAGACACAAAAGTCGCGTACGCGCGAAATGATAATCGTCGGGTTTAATTGCCGCGATTACGGCATCGAGGGCTAATGTGCCATCAGCCTCAAATGGCAGGGGCTGGGGTTGAATTCCTCCCAATACGGCGGCTCCACCTGCTTCAAATCGGTAGGTATGAGCGTCTTCTCCAGCAATGTACTCGTCACCTCGGCCGCAGTGGCTTAACAAGGCGCACAAGTTAGATTGAGTTCCGGTTGCCACGAATAAACCGTCTTCGGCACCGAGGAGATCGGCAACGAACTGTTCTAGGTTATTGACCGTAGGATCCTCTCCGTAAACATCGTCGCCAACTTGCGCTCGTGCCATCGCTTCACGCATCGCTTCGGTCGGCTGCGTGACCGTATCGGACCGGAGATCTATCGACATGTTAGAACGTGGGACTCGGAGTCCTGGTGAGGCTGTTAGTTAGCCGCTGCTAACGAAACGTTGTAGACACCAGCCTGTCGTGCGGAGTCCATGACGAGAATCATAGTCTCCGTTTTCGAGTCTTTGTGCGGCTGGATGATGACGGGTGCTTCGGGATTTTCAGCATGCAATCGCTCTATGTTTGCGCGAACAGAGCGTGGGTCCACATCACGTTGCGCGATCATGATGCGATCGCGGTTGCTAATACGAACGACGATACTCTTCTTGTCCGGATCGACTGTTTTTGGCTTGTCGTCTTCGGGTTGGTTTACATCGAGGCCGATTTCTTTAACGAAAGTCGCCGTCACGATAAAGAAGATGAGCATGATGAACACCACGTCCAACATCGGTGTCAGATTGATCTTCTCGTCGTCTTCGTTTTCGCTACTAGATCCGAAGCCTTTACGCACGGGATGTCCTCAACTTTCGTGAGCGGCGGCTATGTTAACGCTAATCACGCGGATTTCCACCGCGACGAAGGTCATTTGCGATTCTCACGAGAGGAATCGTCCAAACGATTAAACAAACCGTGAGAAGCGTCGCGCTCAGCGGCGATTGGAAAAAAATGGTTAACGAACCCTCAGAGAGATAGAGCGTGCGTCGCAAATTCTCCTCGAGCATTCCGCTCAGAATAAATCCGAGCAACAACGGTGCTAAAGGAAAACCGGCAGACCGAAGTAGAAAAGCGGCCAAACCGATACCGAGCATGAGGAAGATGTCGAATGGATTCATGGTCGTCAGATACACGCCGAGCATGGAAAAGGCGATGACAAAGGGAATGAGGATTTTCCGAGATAAGTAGATGACCCGTGAGATATACGGGATCAACGGCAGATTTAGTGCCAGCAAAATGAGATTGCCGATATACATCGACACGATGACGCCCCAGAAAACACCAGGTTCCGTTTCGAGTAGCCTTGGTCCGGGCTGAATGCCATAACTGAGCATTACGCCGAGCAATATCGCGGTCGTACCTGAACCTGGTATACCGAGGGTTAACAGAGGAACGAATGAACCGGTACATGCCGCGTTATTTGCGGATTCGGGTGCGGCAATTCCCCGTACGCGGTTTACCTTTTTGTGGAGACGGCGTTCGGTATCGTAGGCGATGAAACTTGCCAGCGTCGCACCAGCGCCGGGCAAAACGCCGATCAAGAAACCCAGCACAGAACTTCGCGAAACGGTTGGTGCCATATCTCGAGCGTCGCCGGGATAAAGGCGTACGCTATTTTTTCCAGGCGAGGGGATTGGCCCTTCCGATCGATCTGTCGTCATCCGGAATGCTTCGGCGAGTGCGAATGTCGCCATGGCGAGCAGAATGAAGGGTATGCCGTCCGATAGGTCGAGTTGGCCAAAAGTAAATCGCTGCACCCCAGCGGAGGGATCGGTCCCGATAGTCCCCAACATAAGTCCGATTACGGCGGCAATTAGCGACGTGAGAATTTGGCCGCGATCGGCGAAAGCGGCAACGCTGCTTAGAGCAATCACGAGAATGAGGGCGTAGTCGGGAGATTGAAATTGGATGGCTATCGCCGCTAACGAAGATGCGAACAGTAATAGTGCGATAGCGCCCAATGACCCGCCAACAAATGAGGAGTAGGCAGCTATAGCGAGCGCCCGTCCGGCTTGGCCTGCGCGAGCCATCGGATAACCGTCAAAAGACGTTGCGACCGTCGAGGCCACGCCGGGCGCATTGATCAAAATGGATGAAGTGGAGCCACCGAATACGGCACCGTAATAGACGCCGGCCATCATGATTAGTCCGGCGGCTGGATCGAGTCCGTAACTGATTGGGATCATCAGCGCGATCGCAGTGATGGGTCCTAGACCTGGCAACATGCCGATAAACGTTCCGACGACGCAGCCGATAACAACCCAACATAGGTTTATTGGGTCGACCGCTGTTGCGATACCAGTGCTTATGCCCTCCCACACAGTTATTAGCTCCAGAACGTGCCGGGTTCAACATAGACGCCGAGTAATATCTCGATCAATAACCAGCCGCCGAGACTGGCAAGCAGAGGCGCCAAAATGAAGATGTGCCAGCGTTTTTCGCCCATGATCATTAGACAACTAACAAGTAACAGTATAAGAGCGGGCCAAACACCAACTCGCGGCAGGAGCAATCCAAACCCAATGATGGATGCCGATATTGATGTGAGCCGGAGGAGATTGTGTCGTGGAACATGGACGCGCATACCCCTTACGAGCAAAAATGTTGACAGTAGGATCAATATTGAACCGTAGGCAATGGGCAGCGTTCGGGAATTCACGGGTTCTGCCGCAGACCATGGGTCGAGAGTGATCCCATAGGCAAACCATACATAGACCACCCCAAACGCCAGCAAGATTGAAGGTAGAGCTCGTCCTTTCAATTGATGAACCCGAGTTTAGTCAGTGTCGTTCGAAGCAATTTCTCCTGTTCGAGCAGGTAGTTGGCAAAGGCATTGCCGGCAAGGTCTAAAGGCGTCCAACCGCGCTTCTGCAGCGCAGCGTTCCATTCATTCGTTTGTCTTAATTCGTGAAATTGCTCGATTAGTTCGATCTTTCTCTTGGGAGGAAGTTGGGGTTGAGCAAAGATGCCGCGCCAGTTAGCAAAGGCAACGTCGTGGCCTAACTCTTGCAACGTTGGTACATCGGCGATCGTTTCGATGCGTTCGGCTGCGGTTACCGCAAGCGCTCGTACTTGGCCCGAATCTAGAAAGGGCATGGTTTCGCCCAACCCCGTTGAAAGCAAACGAACTTCCCCACTTAACAGCGCCAACATTGCTTTCGCACCGCCGTCGTAAGGTAAATAACGTACCTCACGAGGGTTGACGTTGATGGACGATAGCGCGAGTGCAAGCACGATGTGGTCGAGACTCCCGCGGACCGAACCGCCTCCCACTACTACCGTTGATGGTCGTGATTTGAACGTGGTGGAAAGTTGGCTCCACGTTAAAATCGGATCATCAGCGCGCACCACGAAAATTCCGTAATCCGCAATAAGGCCAACGATGGGCGTGAGGTCGCGGAAACTTTGCGGAAATAGGCCTTGTAGGCTCCTGACGATCAGGGGTGTTGAATTAACGAGCACCGCATCTCGATAACGCGAACGATTTTCGAGGTACTGACTCAAAGCTCGACCTCCGCCCCCGCCGGGCATATTTTCGTAACTGATGCTTTCGTATTGGCCGAATGTTTTGAAGATTCTGCCAATTTCCCGAGCGGTACCGTCAAGACCGCCGCCAGGACCGGCAGGGATGACAAAGTGTAATCGATCCGCATAACTGCAGGACGACGCCAACAGAATCAGAGCGAGACGTATTCTTTGTGGGCGTTGCATTTAGAGATTTAGGAAGTTAAGCGGCAGTCCAGGTTTTTCCCACGGCAGGCGAATAAGTTGTCCGGTGGAAGACAGCGTGACGAACGCTGTCTGGAGGCCGTCTCCGCCAAAACAAATATTTGTGGTGAGTCGGTCAGGCATTGGAACAAAGGATGGTGCTTTGTTGTGAGGAGATAGCGTTGTGATACCACCGTCGATAAGGGTCGCAACGCAAATGCCTCCCTCTGCGTCGACCGCGAGTGAATCGAACATGAAATAGCCGTTCCGACCTTGTAACAAACGTCCGCCGTCTGGCCGATCCGCTCGTACTTGGTTCAAGACGCCGGGCCCCGATAGTGGAAACGCCCACAAACGACCTGTTGGTGTTTCGGCAACGTAAAGTTCGTTCTCGTCGGGGGAAAGACCAATACCGTTCGGAGCCTCTAGAGGAAAAATGATTTCTTCTACGCTTGACCCGTCGGCCTGCGCGTAAAACACGCCGGTGCGGTCTCGATCCCTCGGGCGATTTTTCCCGTGATCTGTGAACCAGAAACCTCCGGATCGGTCGAAAACAAGGTCGTTAGGCCCGCGCAAGGGAACGTTGTTGGCATGTGTATACAGCGTCTCGACTTCGCCGGTTTCGAGGTTCACGCGTTCAATGCGTCCGCCCTGATAATCCTCTGCCTGATCTCCTGGAAAAATGCGCCCACTCCTTTCGATCCAATCGAAGCCACCATTGTTGCAAATGTAGCAGTAGCCTCCGGGTCCGATTGCGGCGCCATTGGGACCGCCACCGATCTGAGCGATTACATCGGTGCTGCCATCAGGCAAAACCCGAGTAAGGGTTGCGCGTTCGATTTCGACCAGGATGATCGTACCGTCTGGCATCGCGATCGGACCTTCGGGGAAACGTAAACCACTGGTGACCAGCGTCGGATTTTCGTTCATAAACAATCCTATTTTGTAGATTACGGATACGGCGGCAACCGCTAGCTTGTAGTATTAGAGCAGTTTGTCATGACGTCGGGTACGGAGTAACCAGATTGATTAGATTGGTCGTTGTTTGTTTAGTCGGAGTGTTCGCAGTATCCGGATGCCAAAATTACATGGTGGGTTCCGAAGGACGGACGATCGGCGAATATACGGATGATCGGGGAATTCACACGATCGTCAAAGTCCGTCTGATCAAAGAAGCGAGTATTTTGGCACGGCGTATCAACGTCGATGTGCATAAGGGCGTGGTGACTCTCTATGGAAGGGTACGGTCGGAATCGGAACGTCGTCGTGCAAAGGAGCTAGTTGTGACCGTCAAAGGTGTCACGACGGTCGAAGACAGACTGTTGGTCAGACCTTGATCCCCCATCCGTTTAGGAGACGGATCTTTGAGACCTTCTAATCCATCCAAAACATATTCTAGATTTACCTTTAAATAGTTTTTTTAACTAATTGAAATATATATATTTAAAATTATGAATCTATATCTTTTGATTTGGCGGAGGTTTCGAGCCAATCGCGTGGTTGTAGATAGTCAAGAATCAACTCGGCCTCCCTTGAACCAGGTTCGGGTTGATGGTCGTACATCCAAACGGCACGTGGCGGTAGCGACGCAAGCACGGATTCGATTCTTCGCCCGGATTGCATGCCGTAGCGCGTGCCTCGGTCGATGGCGAGATTGAATTCCGCGTAGCGGCCCCTCCGCAGTAGCATCCAGTGCTCTTCGTCGTCGTTCCAGTTCGTGTTCATTCGACGAAGAAATATCGGTTTGTAACCGAGTAAGAAAGCGTCGCCAATGCCGGATACGAACGTGCAACTCGATTCAAATCCTTCTTCGGTCCAATCGTCAAAAAAGAGCCCACCGACGCCGCGCGACTCGCCACGATGTGGCAGGAAAAAGTAATCGTCGCACTGTGTTTTGAGGTTTCGATAACGCTCGTCGGAACCACAGGCCGACCGTGCGTTTTGGTGCCATTGCACAACATCTTCTCGGTAGGGGTAATAAGGCGTGAGGTCGAAGCCGCCCCCGAAATACCAAACCGGGACTTCCGCCTCGATCAAGAAAAATCGAAGATTCATGTGGGTCGTGGGTACGTGTGGATTTCGCGGATGGACAATGACGGAGATCGAGGTCGCTTGGAACGGAAATCCTTCGAGGGCCGGGTTCCGTTCCGTCGCAGCAGGGGGTAACGATTGGCCCAGACTGTGCGTGAATTGCACGGCAGCTTTTTCGATGTGTTTGCCGTCACTAAGCACCCGAGGTCGAGACAATCCCCCGCCTGAAGCCTCGAGATCTTTTCCGTGAAAATGAGTTTCGTCGTCGAGTATCGAAAGTGCGCTGACGATCTCGTCTTGTAGGCATAGGAATTTTTCGCGGACAGTGACGATGGATACCGTCATATCGCGCGCGCCTCCCTAAAAGAAATGATCTCGCTTTTCTCGAACCCTAAGGACTCGAGAATTTCGTTGGTGTGTTCGCCCAGCGTTGGCGCTCGCCGGCGTATACTGACATCGAGCGTCGAGAAATCCATGGGCATGTGTGCGATGGGTGCTGGGGTGTCAATTCCGGGATAGTCGATAGACTCGAGGAACCCCATCGATTGGACTTGCTCATTATCTAGGGCTCCTTGTGGCGAAAGAACCTCGCCGCAGGGAATCCTCGCGTCTTCGAGTGCCTTCACGGCCTCGGTCGTCGTTCGGGAGCTGGTCCATTCCTGCATGCGGCTGCTGATATCTACGGCATGTAGTCCGCGGGATTCATCCGTCGAGTATTTCGAGTCGACAAGCCACGAGTCTTCTCCCATCAGGCGTGCCCAACGCTCGTAAAGAGGGTTGCCTACGACTTGAACGAGTATCCAGCCGTCTTTGGTCTGAAAAGTGTCTGACGGGGCCGAAGTTTGCCCTCGATTGCCGGTACCCGAACGATTAACGCCGAGCAACGCTTGTTCGATCATCGTGCCATTGGCGATAGATAGCGCTGAAGCGAGAAGACACCCTTGCACATGTTGTCCCTCACCGTTCTTGGTGCGATGAATGATTGCTGCGAGCGTAGCCATGGCATTAAGGCTTGCGGTTGTGAAATCCACGTAGGGAAAATAGTTTTTTGTTGGTTCGTCGGCGTTTCCGGTCATGTGTAAATTACCGGACATAGCTTGGGCCACGCCGTCGAACCCGACCCGTGTTGCGTAGGGACCTGACGCGCCGAAAGCGGTGCTGGTGGTTAGAATGATGTCCGATCGATGCGTACACAAGCTCTCGTAATCGAGCCCCATTGTTGCAAGCGTATCGGGTGGTAGATTAGCGATGACTACGTCCGCTGTGGGAATCAAGCGCTCCAAGATCTGACGGCCTTCGGGGGTACGTGGGTTAAGTGTTATGCCGCGCTTGTTTCGGTTGAGTTGCATGAAACCCGCACCGTCTCCATTTCGTGAGACGGGCGTGGTGAACCGATCTTCGCTACCGTCGACTTTTTCGATTCGAATGACGTCGGCACCAAGATCGCCTAACAAAGCGGCGCAAAATGGGCCGGCGATGTAGCGCCCGAAATCCAATACACGAACGTCGTTTAACAGCAACATATCGAGGCACTCCCCTATCGCGTTTCAACCGGTGAGCGAGTTGGTTGCCCGCGAGATAAAACTAACTAATTGCCATTATGCAGTAGAATCGGCGCCGATATGGACTCCCTCAAAAGACACCTCGACGATGCGTGGAAGCTCTTTGATCGTGCCTGTCGACACCTCAAAGGTCGTGCTATTGACGACGTCCAGATCGAACTCTACGACTTGGCCTTCAGCCTCGCCGAACTGGTGGCTTCGCGGGTCATGCTCGAGTACAGCCAACGGCCAGCCGAGAGCGACGAACAAGCGCTAAAACAGGCGGTCACCGAGTCTTTTATCGCTGAGGCCGTGGCTTCGCTTCATAGCAGAATTCGACTGCGCCCCCACGCGTACGGATTTAAGTCGACGGAGCTTGATAACGGGTATTTGGCGTTGATGGATGTGGCACTCGATCCTAAGAAGTTGGCTAAGCTCGGGCAGCTCTTTCGTGACCGTGATGGTCGATTGCCGATTGATCACCTTGATGAAGAACGAACGCTGATGCGGTCGTCGTTTCGGCAGTTTGCCGAAGAGCAGGTGGTGCCACTTGCTGAGCAAATACATCGAGAGGACCTTCTCGTTCCTGATTCAATTATTGAAGGTGTACGTGAACTGGGTTGTTTCGGCCTTTCGGTTCCCGAGCGATATGGCGGGCTCAAACCGGACGACGAGGAAGACAGCCTCGGTATGGTCGTCGTCACTGAAGAGCTTTCTCGGGCATCGCTTGGCGCCGCGGGAAGCCTGATCACGCGACCCGAAATCATGGCACGCTCGGTACTCGAGGGGGGTACCGACGAGCAAAAACAGCGGTGGTTGCCGGGCATTGCTCGGGGCGATCCTCTGGTCGCCATTTCGGTGACTGAGCCAGGAACTGGATCGGATGTCGCCTCGGTTGCGTTGCGTGCGACACCTACCCAAGGCGGTTGGTTACTCAATGGCGGCAAGACCTGGTGCACGTTTGCGGGGAAGGCGGGCGCGATTCTTGTGTTGGCACGCTCTGAGCCAGACGTGACGCCACCGCACCGGGGGCTGTCTCTTTTTGTTGTGGAGAAGCCCGAATTCGATGGCCAATCATTCGAATTCGAATCCCCGGGAGGTGGACGCCTTTCCGGTCAGTCGATAGCCACACTTGGTTATCGTGGTATGCACTCGTTTGAGATGTTTTATGATGATTTTTTTGTTCCCGAAGAAAACCTCGTTGGCGGTGAAGGTGGCCGCGGCAAGGGGTTTTACTTCACCATGCGTGGTTTTTCCGGCGGTCGCCTGCAGACGGCAGCGCGGGCCTCGGGACTGATGCAGGCGTCGTTTGAAGCCGCCCTCTCATATGCAGAGCAACGGCGCGTGTTTCGACGGGTAATCGCTGACTATCCACTGACGCTGCAGAAAATTGGTCGCATGGGAGCGACCATCACCGCGGTACGCCAGTTTGGGTACGTTGTAGCTGGCCTAATGGACAGAGATAAGGGACAAATTGAAGCGAGCTTGGTAAAACTGTTTGCTTGCAAAGCGGCTGAATGGATTACTCGGGAAGCGTTGCAAATCCACGGTGGGTTGGGTTACGCGGAAGAAACGCCTGTCAGCCGTTATTTTGTCGATGCGCGCGTACTTTCCATATTTGAGGGTGCGGAGGAAACGTTAGCGCTTCGCGTTGTTGGAAAGTCGTTGCTTGAGGACGGTTACGCCACGTTCTAACCATCAACGCCAGCGTGTTAGTTAACGACCCGTTATTGGTGTGTCCTGCTAACAACTCCAGCAGCCCCTGTCTCTCCAGAAGAACCGCCTCGACGTCCGAAGAGGTACGGGGAGATTGTGTTCTAACAACACGCGAATTCTGCGTCCGATATAGTGCCCTCTTCGTCGCTAGGTTCCTTGTAAGGAACAACGAAACAATCCTTTCGAAGATACCTCGTATGCGTTGCGTCGAACCCGCAGTGTGGTGTGTCTAAACGAATAATCCGTCGCCGAGCTATCGTTATAATAATTACAGCTATCAAATGGGCCCTAACGGGTCGTAGTTGGCGCGTTTTGGCGAGTTGTCCCCATAATTCACAGGTTATCCACAGGGGGAGACTTGTTATGTGTTTGGTCATTGTTAGAAAAACAAAGCAAAATGAGTGCTAACAGGACGTCTTATGTAGTTTTCACTGACCGCTAGTTGACCTCGGTGTCTTGTTACTTCATGGGTTCACTGAGGCTACTTGTTTTGAGAATCGTCCCGGGACGTTGATCGCTAGGATGACGTTGATCGTTTTCTTCGGTGTCAGCGCATTTGTTGACGGACTGATCCCAGCAATTTCTTGCCGTATGGAGGTCTGAGCCCGGCGAATTCCGCCACGTTAAGGCGCGATTGAGAAAAAATGGCTTTCGCATGACTAAACCGCCTAAAGCCGTCGATCCCGTGGTACGAGCCCATACCCGATGGCCCGACACCGCCGAAGGGAAGATCTTCTTGGGCAACGTGCATGACGACGTCGTTCACGGTGACGCCGCCTGATGTCGTACGCGATAAAACCTGTTCTTCCTCCTGCGAGTCATGGCCGTAGTAATACAATCCTAAGGGCCGCGGGCGGTCGTTGATTTCCCGAATAGTGTCATCGACATTACGGTAACTTTTAACTGGAAGAACCGGGCCAAAAATCTCGTCCTCCATCACTTTCAGATCGTTGGGCGGATCGATAATTAACGTCGGTGGTATTTTGTGGTGCGGCTGCTGCGCGAAATCTTCATTTGCAGGGTTGATTACCGCTATCCGCGCGCCGCGTTCGCGAGCTTCGTTCACATAACCTGTTAGTCGATCAAAGTGACGTTGATTGATGACGGACGTGTAGTCGGGGTTATCTAAGAGTGTCGGATACATGCGACTAACGGAACGTTCACTCGCTTCGACAAATTCCTCGATGCTTTCCTCGGGGACGAAGACATAGTCGGGTGCGAGACAAATTTGTCCGGCATTGAGCATTTTCCCGGTCATGATGGAGTCAGTAGTTTTCTGCAGATCGGCGCTGCGGCCGACGACGACCGGTGATTTACCTCCGAGCTCAAGCGTCACTGGTACGAGATTTTCGGCAGCGGCCCGCATGACGTGATAGGCAATGGAGGTCGCGCCGGTAAACAGAAGGTGATCGAACGGCAAACCCGAAAAGGTTGCCCCAGTTTCCGGACCCCCAGTGATAACTGTGATTTCCGACCGGTCGAAGGCCGTCGGGAACATTTCTGCCATCGTCTCCGACGTTGCCGGCGTATATTCCGAGGGCTTGATCATGCATCGATTTCCAGCCGAGAGAATTCCAGCCAATGGCGTAAACGTCAGATTGACGGGGAAGTTCCACGGACTGATTACACCGACCACGCCGAGCGGTTGGTACTCCACCCGTGCCTTCGCACCGAGAAGATTCAGAGGAAACGGACCGGCTTTACGCTTTACCGGACGCATCCAATCTTTTAGCTGTTTTTGCGCGATTCGAAGAGGGCCGATGGAGCCAGCGATATCGGTAAACAAAGACTGGTGCATACTTCGATGACCAAAGTCGGTCGACATCGCATCGATCAAATGCGATTCATTGGATTTCAAGAGATTAATGGCGCGTTCTAAGCGATCAATGCGTGTTTTAAATGTGACCGAACCTTCCTGAAGAAAATCCGTTCGCTGGAGTTCGAGGACGTCGACTAGTTCGTCTTTAGTCGGCTGATGCATTTTGCTGTCTCCCCTTGGAATTGTTGCTGTAAGGCGGGTTATGTCGGATTGGAGTGGATCAAAAAGTGATCCGGCCGTCTAGTCGACCCGGTCGTCTACAACTCGGACTGTACCCGCGCTTCCGTCAACCTCAACTATTTGTCCGTCGTGTAATAGGTTAGTAACGTCGGGAATGCCAGCCACGCAAGGTTTACCATATTCTCTGGCAACAAGGGCGCCGTGTTGTAGCTCTCCTCCAATCTCCAGAATCACTGCGGCGGCGTTAATGAATAGTGGAGTCCAGCCAGGGTCGGTGGTGACTGCCGTCAAAATGTCACCGGGTTCAATGTCCTTTTCAAATGGGTTGTTGAGTACCTTGATCGGACCGGTGACCGTTCCGGGTGATATCGGTGCGCCCTTGAAGCCGCCCGTTTCTGCTTTTTTTTGAGGACGTAGAATCCGCCCGCGCGAATCGATGGCCATCGGAAAATGCTTTACTCGAGCTTGTAGTTTGTGAAAGTTTGCACCGCGAGCAATTGCGGCATTACGGATATCGAACTCGGGTTCATGGAACGCGCGGTCAATTTCGCTCATGCACACGTCAAATATTTGCTCGCGCGAATCGAGCCGGCCCTCGCGGACTAATTGATCTGCGTGGCACAGCACGCGCGTTCGAAATCGCGCGAAAACCTGCATGATGTGGTGCTTGATTAGTTCTCGCGATCGCGAGTGTAGTAACAAGGTTTTGTATGCTTTCGCCAAGCGTTTGCGCTTGCGTTTTGGCAACAGCTGCCCGAGTCGGTGGTACGCGTTCTCACGCTCCGCAATCAATTGGCGTTGGACTTCGTGTGGATCGAATGTCCCGCCTGCATTGGCGATCATGGCGATCTGCTGCAGTGCTAATCGGGGTTGTTCGCCGTATTTAGGGTTGGCCCACTCCATTTCAAGGGGTCCGCGACAGCCAAATCGCTGTATAAATACATCCCATTGGGATAGGAAGATCGGGTCCAGAGAGCGCGTTTCGAGCCTTTTCTCCAATGCTTCAAGGTCCTCAAAGTCTTGTTTTGGTAGAGCTTTCGAGAGATCGAACATGATCAATCCCATTTGCACGATTTGGTCATCCGGATAACCGCGACAAATCGAGTTCACTAGATCGCCGTTGTCGATCGAGGCCGATCGGCCAAGCCGCTTGATCGTTTCATTGGCATACATAAAGAAAATGAGGGCGGGGTAGGTCGACGCTTCGGTCGCCTCCCAAAACTTCAAATAGCTCTCCATCACTTGTTCTTTGAGCGGCTGCGTGAAATCAATGGGTTGCGACAACCATTCGTCGAAGTTATCGATCGCTTCGTCGTAGGTCCGCAAGAATTGCTTGGGTTTCAGCATTGATTTGACGACACTGGTGATCAGCGTCCGCATTTTCCAGAGAATCCTAGGTAAGTGTCGGAAGAGTGAGCGATAACGCAGAAACTTTGGTCGTTCATCCATGCGATAGGGTTCGAGATCATTCCCCACCAACATGTCGGCGAGCGTTGTATTAACGGTCGCCGCCAGATTCGCCATCCCTTCACCTTTCATGAGTGGCATGTACATCGATAGGTTCATGTAGAGTCGCGAGCCACTGATGATCACGCCGGCTTCGGCAAGATCGACCCCTTCGGGGTCGAGGCCAGGGACAATGAAGGCGATCGCTTCACGCAGGGGAACCTCCAGGCCGTCGATGGTGAGCGGTGATATTGGTCCGCTCATGGTCATACCGTCGGCGAGTGACCGATCGAAATACAGCATCCGCTGAGCACCAGGCTCTGTCTGAAGTTCTTTAGCCAACGGCACGTAGGTGGTGATCGGTCGCGCTTGCAAGACGTACAAGATGTCCTTGAAAAATGACCACTCGACATCGACGGGCTCTTCGTAAAGTGCCTCAATCCGGGATACAGTTTGCTTAAGCTCTAGTATTTGGGCTGGACTCAAACAGTCTTGATCGGACCGTACGCCGCCTTTGTCACCTCGACGGCTTTCAATCACGTCACCACTAACCTTGTCGACCACCAGGGTGTCGGGCGTGATTTCGCCGGACACGAGCGCCTCGCCTAGACCCCAACTAGCATTGATCAAGAGTTCGTCAAAATCGTTGTTGACCGGATTGAGGGAAAAAACGACGCCTGAAACTTCACTCTCGACCTGTCGCTGGATCACCACCGCGATCGAAGGAGAAAACTGCTCAAAATGCATTTCTCGCTTGTAAATAAGTACGCGAGCGTCCAGGCAAGAACGAAAACACTGACGGACGGCCGTCTCAAGCGTATCGGACGTAACGTTCAGCACGGTCTCATAGAGACCAGCAAAAGAAGCGCCCGCTAAGTCCTCTTCTGGAGACGACGACCTTACCGCGAAGCGATGATCTGCCCTGGCACCGCGGATTTCTGCAAGTGCAGAGCGTTGTTCCTTCGCAAAAGCGAAATCGGTACTGAATTGCTTGAGTTCGTCACAGGCGGCGCTGAGGCTCTGTCGCTCTTGAAGGTTCGGTTGCGAAGTTCGAACCTTAGATAGAGCAGCAAGGACATCATGCCAATTAGCGTTCCTTTCTATTTGTTCGATCCATGGCGCGAAAAAATCTGTAGTTAGGACGTTGCCGCTTGGGACAGGAAACCCCGCTTGGCCAAGCCGAATGAGCGACGCGGCTTTGCCTCCAACTTCCGGTACGAGTGGCGTCTCGTTGCTTTGTATCTTGACCAACAAGGTCGCAGTGTCCTTCAGATACCAATGTCCTGATACTGAGTTGATCACGTGTTGATTACAACGGCGGGCGAGTCACCGATGGAGCGAGAGGGTTGCTCGTGTGTTAAACGATCTGGAATCCTCGGGAATCCCCAAGAGGTTCCTCGTCAGCATGCTCGACGGATACGACTTTGGCAAAACGAGGGCCTTGATGACACCAGCTAAGAAAGTTTTTAACGGCGCCATCGGACCCTTCTGCAGCTAGCTCAACGCTACCGTCCGGCAGGTTGCGGACCCATCCACGAAGCTCAAGAGCGATGGCCCTGCTTTGAGCGGATTGTCTATACCCCACGCCTTGCACACGCCCATATATGTGGAGATGGATACGCTTGTCGTTTATCGAATTATTCCTATCGACCGAGGTTCACGCTCGACTATTTAACCCATATGGAAAAAGACCGCTTTGTTGCCGTCGGGATCTCGGAAGTACCCACCGTAGAAGGTTGGCATGCGTTCACCGGGCGCGCCCTCGTCGCTTGCACCCAGTTCCATTGCGCGGGCGTGCAGTTCGTCAACTTTTTCACGTGAACCCGCTCGCAAAGCGACCATGTTGCCATTACCAGGTGATGGATCTTCCTCGTTGTGGGGTACGCAAACGGCAAGCATGGGAGAGTCCATGCCTGTCCCAATCATCGCTAGACGGCCCATGTCCATGATCACCGATGCCCCAATGGGTTCCAGTAGTCCTGACCAGAATGTCTTGGCTTGTTCCATGTCTTTCGTTCCGATAGTGATGTAACCGATCATCGACAGTTCTCCGTTGTGTTTAATCGATTGTATACAAGGGATCTGGTGGTTGAACCGAAATTTCGCCTAACGCAAAAAACGGCGATGTGGCAAGTGGAGATGATCGACGTCGGCTGAGTTTCGAGGGTATATTGAGGACCTATGTTGTCCGAATTAGAGATCGACGCGGATCATTTCCGTAGAGAGGGATGGGTTCGAGTCGATGACGTAGTCCCCAAGAAACAACTTGATGCGGTTGTCGATCTGATATGTGAGTTTTTTGGGGTCGATTCGGAACACATGGAGCCGGGACGCAAGTTTGGCGAGGTGGTAAACGGCATAGTGCCTGTGCATCAGCATCAGGCATTATGGGATACCCGACAGGAGCCCTCGGTACACGCGGCATTTAAAGCCCTACATGCAACCGATGATCTTTGGGTCACTATGGACCGTGCGTCGTACAAACCGCAGCTGTCGAAACGGTCAAAATACGTGCGAGGTGATGCCAACGCAATACACGTCGACAAGAACCTAAACGACGACGGATTTACGGTCCAGGGCGTCCTGTATCTGACCGATACCACGGAAGACCAAGGGGCATGGGAATGCGTCCCGGAAATGTTTCGTGAAATTCGTGACGACGGCCGTCGAGAGTTGAAACGGGACGAGGACTTTTCCAGTTATGCATTGCATAGAGTTCCCGGAAAGGCGGGTAGCCTCGTGATTTGGGATGGAAGGATGCCGCACTCGTCAGGCCATAATTGGTCCGATAAACCGCGGTTTGCTCAGTACATCACGATGAATAAGTGCGGTGATGAAGACGAGCGCCAGAGCCGGATTGAAAATTGGCGTCAGAATCGAGCGCCGACGTATTGGCGCAACATGCCTCGTCAGGTGGATCCTGAACCTTGGGAAAAACCGGCACGCCTGACCACTCACGGAAAGCGTATTCTGGGTCTAATGCGCTGGTCGTGAGTCGCTAGCCGGTTAGGTGGCTGAGCTAACTTCTTTTAATTTTTCTTCAGCAACGACTTCCCGCATACCTTCCCATTCGTCCCACATATTGCACATCGCATACTTGGAGCGTTCCCACGGGTTGTTGCCCTCTTCGTACTCAAGCCATGCTCCTGCGGAACCCCGATCTGGGTGATCAGTTATCCCGTTGTGTACGTTATCGGGTTGTCGTTTTTTGTTCCGTATGCGAAAGATCATGTTCTTCCGCGACTCGGTACCCAACTCATTTCGCGTTCCGGAATGAGGAATGTGATACATGGTGATGCACGCATCACCAGCATCCATAAGAATTTGAGTGGGCCTCGGCCACTTCTTTCCATCAGGCGTCGACTCGGAGGTCTCGTCTATAAACTGATCTCGTACAGCTTCAGGGAGGTAAACCAGCCCACATCGATTGGGTGCCTCGTGATTGAGCCTTGGCCAGCCAGGCCCTTCGGGGCCTAATTTGCCATTGGTTTCATATTGCCAGCGAAAGAATTTTTCGGCTGCATGATGCGCACCGCGTAACAGAGCCGTTTGTCCTCGGCCTTCCGCCATTTGGTCGTTCAAACAAACAAAGACGAAAGCGGTAAAACTACCTAGACCCAATGTCATTTCTGGATCATCGAACAAAGGTCCCATGTTGTGACCGATGACATTGGGACTGCGTCCGAGATCACCCTTTGGGCCAGAAGCGATGTATCGCTTGTAGATTTCGTCTTCACTACCTTCTTGCACTTCTTGTGGAATGGCGATCGTCAGGCTGCCATCCATATGGGTTTCGGCGTTGTAATACGGCATGTCTTTGTCGCGGTATCCGAGGTTATTAAAGTGGTCGCCGGGCTCCCTTACTTTGCTCACGCCCACTTGACAAAAGGAAGGAGGGTCGAAGCTGCCCATCGCTTCGGTAAGGATGGGGGTGATCGATGAGGCATTGATTAAATCGGTCATTTCCCGTTCGCCGCCGATGTTCTCTCCCCGTTTTGCGGCGTGAATTCGATCCAGCGCCGTTTGCACCAATTTCTCGGAAACCGCTTTTCGGAGAATGATGTATCCATCTTTATAGAACGACTGTTTTTGATCTAACGTCAACGTTGTCGTTGAGTCGGCTACGATCTCAGCGTTTGTACTCATGAGGCGTCTTCTTCGAGCGCCCGCTGTTCAGCGACAACCTCTTGCATCCCTTGCCACTCGTCCCACATATTGCACATCGCGTATTTCGAACGTTCCCAAGGGTCATTGCCCTCTTCAAACTCCAGCCATTCCCCGCGCTGGCCTCTGTCGGGATGGTCGCTTATGCCATTGACCATCACATTGGGCTGCCGGTTTTTGTTACGAATGCGAAAAATCATGTTCTTTCTTGGTTCGGTCCCATGCTCGTTTCGTGTTCCAGAATGTGGGATATGGTAGAGCGTGATACATGCATCACCCTTATCCATGAGTACTTGCGTCGGTCTTGGCCATTTCTTTCCGTCCGGGGTCGATTCTGAGGTTTCATCGATAAACTGGTCTTGCACCGATTGAGGTACGTAAATCATTCCACAACGATTGGGACAATCGTAATTAAGGCGCGGCCATTCGGGTCCTTCTGGACCAAGGTGTCCGTTAGTTTCGTATTGCATGCGAAAGAACTTCTCCATGGCGTGATGAGCACCGCGCAAGACGGCAGTTTGCCCGCGACCCTCGCCGGTCTGATCGTTAAGACAGATAAATGCAAATGCAGTGAAGCTTCCTAGGCCGAGCGTCATCGCCGGATCTTCAAACATCGGTACCATGTTGTGCCCCATCACTTCGGGACTGCGACCCAAGTCACCCTTCGGGCCAGAGGCGAAATGACGCGCGTAAATTTCTTCGGGCGTGCCTTCTTGAACCTCTTGAGGCGCTGCTATGGTGATGCTGCCATCCATATGAGTTCCGGCGCCGTAATACGGAAGATCTTTATCCCGATAACCGAGATTCGTGAAGCGGTCGCCCGGTTTGGTCACCGGAATTACGCCGACCTGGCATGCGATAGGTGGATCGAACTCTCCCATGACCTCATTGAGAATAGGGGTAATGGACGAAGCGTTGATGAG
This sequence comes from Pseudomonadales bacterium, assembly GCA_022448085.1. Lineage (GTDB taxonomy): Bacteria > Pseudomonadota > Gammaproteobacteria > Pseudomonadales > Azotimanducaceae > UBA11889. Next base: position 28,888 of record JAKUTH010000023.1, read on the forward strand.
GTCGAGGATGACCTTCTCGCCGCCTATGTGCTCGCCTTTTTTTGCTTCGCTAATCCTGGTAAGGGCAGCATCAGCTTGCTCTTCGGATACCGCATTCTTAAGAACGATGTAACCGTCGTGGTACAGCATTCGTTTCTGTTCAAGGGTTAGCACGGTTGTGGCAGCGCGTGGCTGACTGCTTGATTTACTCATGTGTTGCTCTCCTCGACGTCAAGTTTCCAAGCAATGGCCTATAAGTCAAGGCTTTGGCTCAAGCGGCGGTATTCGTGGATGTTCGTTCCAAACGACGGAGGCTTCGGATCTTGATCTCACGGATCCAACCGTTGCAAATGTATGCGTCAGTATTAATGAATAAAAACAATAAGTTACGAATCAAAGGTGACGTGTGATTGCGGATTTTTCCTGCGTGTCTAATACGAATCACGAGGACATGCGTATGGTTGTGGCGTATTTGGTAATTGTGAGAATGTGTCTTGTAACAGAGGGGGTGCGTAGGTGCTCGAAAGTTTCACAGTCCTTTTAAATGTCGAGGATGTTTCGGCGGCGATCGCTTTCTATGGCGAATTGTTTGGGTTTGAAGTCGTACAGAAGTTTGAGGAAAACAATTCGATTCGGTGGGCGAGTCTGAGTAAGGATCAGACGCAATTAATGCTGAACGAGCATGGGGAACGGAGTAACGATCGTCGGCGACTCAGTGATAGTCATCTAGACGTCGTTCTTTATATTGGAGTTACTGACTTGGATGAAATCTGGCGGCGAGTAGATCAGAAAGGCTATTCACCTAGCCAAATTGAAATTGAGGACTACGGACTACGCCAATTTGGGTTCAGAGACCTGGACGGATACGAGATCGCAGTCACGGGTCCATTAGAACAATAACTCTTGGTGGATTGCGACGTGATCGGTTCGGGTGATTATTCCGCATTCTTGTTTCGTAAATACTCGCTGGTCATAACGTTTGCTGGCGAAAAGTATCGTGGCAAGGGGGGCACCCGAACGTAACGGTTTAAAAGGTCAAGCGCGACTTGGCGATATTCATCTAAGGCGCTACCTTGAGGGGGGAAACTGGTCAAAGCTCAGGAATTGGTTAAATGAAACACATATGGATAGTCGTAGCAGTTGTCGCGTGCATGGGGGCTCATGCGAATCACCACCAGATAAGCGACGCTGCGAACAAAGCGGGGATCGTAAAGCCAAGGTTGGTCAACGGAGATTCATCTCGACGCAAATGTTTCGAAGATGAAAAAGTGGCGGCGTACTACGCCAATATTCAGGAGGCTGTTGCCGCAGGCAAGGCGACGGAACAAGAGGCGTCGCAAAAGCTGAAATGGATGAAAAAAAACGTATGCACAGAATTGGCTGGAAAAGCGTTGGGGGATGCGGAAGATGAGCGGGTTTACTTGCATGAATTGGAGAGCGACGGTTGCGAACACCTTGGCATCATCGTTCACGATCGCATTCCACCAGTGATTGAAAAGGACGGACACATCTTTACGTTTGATCCTGAGTCTCGAAGTTACCATGCAATCGGTTTCCACCCGCCCAGTGAGTCCAGATAACCCAGAGTCATTCACGGGCAAGGTCACTTATATCGTCGATGGCGATACCTTTAGCTTTAGTACGAAGGGACAGCTGGTACGTATCACGCTGAATGAGATTGATGCCCCTGAGATGAATCAGCCTTGGGGCAACAACGCCTACTCATTTTTTCGATGTAGAAGACTAACTTAGTCTTAAAAAATCAATTAATTAGTTTGGAGCGGGAAACGAGATTCGAACTCGCGACCCCAACCTTGGCAAGGTTGTGCTCTACCAACTGAGCTATTCCCGCACACTTATAAAATGATCGCGTAGTGGCGCTAGAGATCCAACCACTTAGGAACTTTGCCACTGTTGTCCAAGTTTCTCCACTTATCCTAGTGATCTAATGGCACTCTTTGTTATAACAAGCCGCTAGAGTCTGTTGTACGATCAAAAGAAGGTTCTGGCGAATCGAAAATTAAAACATTGAAGAAAAAGAACCGGCAGGATAAGAACTCGTCGACTTCTGGCCCGCTACCGGTAGTCGCAAGTCAAGACGAAACAATTGCGAATCTGCGTGACGAAGTTGCCCAGCTGCGCGAGGAACTCGAACAGTTGCGCGGTTACCAGACGGAACCCGCTTTTGGAACCACCTGGCAAACCGAGATGGACCAGGGAATTGTTTACACAGACGGTCACTCACCGACTAGCTCGATGTCGGCCGGCAGGTTGCTAAAACAATTCTCCGGTTTATCTAAGGAGCGTATGAAGTCTGGGCAAATTCGCGACAGCCGAGACTTTGACTACCTGCCGAACCCGAGCAGCGATGAGGAGCAATTGGAAGCTGACTTCGTCCGCTGGGGATATTGCCTGGTCAAGGATGCTATGTCGCCCGATCAAGTTCGAACCCAAGTGGATCGGCTTATAGACCAGGCTGCTGCAGAGCGTCGGCTGAACGTCGGGATGATGACGAGCGCTAATGACCGTGCCCAGCTCGTGAACAATTTAGTGCTCAAAGGCTCCGTGTTTCGGGATGCAGTGGAGTTTAAGGAGTTGGCTGCACAAGGCGGTCCCACGGTGGATCGTCTACTTACCAAGATTATGGGTGAGGGCTTCGGTCTGGGCTGCGCACACGGATCCATTGTCCATACGGGCGGAGGCTTACAGGAGTTACATATCGATCAGGGCGGTATGCCTTTGCCATATCCCCCATTCCCGTTCGGCTCTCTCATTATCTGGTGTTACACCGATTTCGATCTCGCCAACGGTGGCACTTATGTCGTACCGGGCTCTCATCGGAATGCGAGCGGTGCCACAAGCTTCCAAGATGGTACCGATCTTCTTCAACTAGTTAATGGCGAGCCTGGCTTAGTTGCTGTTTGTGCGCCTTCGGGCACCTGCATCCTCACCGATACGCGAATCTTGCATTGCGGTGGACGACGCACGGCCCAAGGTACCCGATATGCCATGCGTTGCCACTACAACCGACACTTCATAAGGCCGCTGCATGAACAATCGACGGCGAATCTACATGTCCCCGACCACGTTTACGATGAACTCTCGGACCGGCTGAAACGCATGATGGGCATTACCGTCAATAACCAAACACCCGTCGGCGAGCTTTCCGCCAATGACGAGTCTGATTTGAACTAGTCCGCCTCTTCCGTTTCACGGCCGAAATGCTGAACGAGTCCTTCCCGATTTTGATGCGGGTTTTATGTTGTTGTATCGCCCCCGTCTGGAAAAGACGGTTGGTGCTTTTCGTACACGTACGCTCCAATCCTCTCTATCCGTGTCCGTTCCTCTTGTTCAAGAGGACCGGCTTCGAGAGCTGAAATCGCTTCGTCCATTTGTTCGGCGTTGGCGGGCCCGCATAGCACTACGTCCACGTTCGGGTTTGATAGTGCAAATCGGTAACAATCGCGAGCCGATAGCGGTGTCTCTCCTGGAGGCATTTTTTGGGCATCCAGTAGATGTCCCCAGCGCGTGGCTGTGTAAGCCAGGATGGCCGGCCTTGGTCGATTCGGGACGAATGGAAAGACGTCCTTTTCGGCACCTCGATGTGCAGCGTTGTACCGCAACATGAACATATCGTAGGCAACAGCGTTTTGTCCTTGTTGCTCGGTGGCAAAGAGTTTTTTGAGCAGCGGTCGGTTGTGGGTGCTCAACGAAAGAAAACGCACTTTGCCGCGGTCACGTAATTGCTCAAAGACTTCGAGGTAATCGTCTGAGGGAACCTCGTTACGAGCGCCGAGTAATAGATAATCAAAGTGATCAAGTCCCGTTCGTCTCAGCGCCAGTTCCACGGACGGCACGATTAAGCGTGGTAACCGAGCGTATGACTGGACGGTGAGGATTAGTTCATCACGATGGCGTTTGGCGAGATGTCGGATCGCCTGCCCAAATCCCGGTCTTCGAATGGACCCCCAGTAGAGATAATTAACGCCCCTTTCGAAGGCGTGCTCCACAACCTTTTGGGGCAATCCAAAACTTGAACCAATCCCGAGCCGACTAGAGACTAGATCGCTATGTCCGAGAGGTTGTCTTTCCAAGAAATCGCTCATACGCGTCGCGCTTATTGTTGAGACTTTCGTCGTGTAGTTATTTGAATCCGCCGAATGTCGCCATTCTGCCGTCCTGTTCGAATAGGGCGACATCTTTGAGATCAGCTTCAAGCCATTGGAGGTGTGAGCCGATGTTGTCGAACACCAGGTCACAATTTAGAAAACAGCCACTAGCAGTTAGCAGTCCGGTAATTTCGTGATAGATCCCGCGAATACGTTCCGGGGAACGGACGTTGTGAATAGCAATTGAGGAAACCACGGCGTCGAACGGATGCTCGAATAACGCGAACCAGTTTGATTGTGATAAGTCGCTCTTAACGTAGGTGACTCGATCATTGAATTCGGTGAGTCGTGTTCGAGCATATTCAAGCATAGGTTCCGAGAAATCGTGACAGACAACTTGAGCCTTCGGGAACTTCTTTAGAACACACAGAGATAACTCACCGTATCCGGCGCCTACGTCTAAAACGTGGATTACACTGTCCTCATCCTGCGGAATTCGCTCGATCATACGAGTGAGCATCGGCCGACGGGATTCGTCTTTGGTCACGTCGTTTTGTATCCAGTCTTTGACGTATTCGGCCGAGTGCCAGTCGTGCCTACCGTGGGGATCGGAGCGAGTTGCTACCATTGGGAACCCGAGGAGCAGCCGGCGGGTATCACGATCCGATAGGTATGACCGGATGCTTGCTGAAGGGAAACATGCGGTTTCGTTAAATAGGCCGTCAGGGCGATCCGCAAGAATCACCCTCGTAGACGCCGATATTGTCCAACTGCACGCTTCTTGTACTCTGCGCCATATCGAATGCGATACGCGCAGATGTGTCGGTATTACCGATCGTCACGGTATGCGAGAACTGTTTGAAGCTCGCATCGATCGTCACTTGCCTTTGCCCATTGGAAATATTGGCATAGCCGTCCGCTCCGGCATCGAGGTAAGCCGTCATCATCCGAGAGCCTCCCGTGGTGCGAGCGCTATAGCAAAACGTATACTCCTGATCTGCGACTAACCAAATACGATGAAAGAGTTGCACGCGCCAAGGTTGACTGGACGAAACTGTGTCGACGTCGAATTGAACCATGCCATTGGTGTGTCTGACGGAACCGTTAAGCAGGCCAGTTCCCCAACTTTCGTCCCATTCGTCAAACGTACCGCCGCTTTCGATTAGGTTTCCACTCCGAGCAGGAACAGGCCTTAAGTCCGAATAGACAAGTGCATCGTTACTGAATAGCCCACCGGGATTTTGCACTTGGACAAGGTACATGCCACCCGCTTCCGGAATTTCGTCGATTTCCATAAGAACAATTTCGTCGTCGCAGTCGGGTAGCGAGCCCGATTCACACCGGATTTGACCCTCAACTCGTTGTCCATCAACAAACACCCTAGCGCCTGATTGAACGTGGCGGCCCTTCATCCGTAGCGTCCGCGCGTCGCTTAAGAAGGCGACCTCGACGGATCCGGTTTGTTCTTGAATAGGTGTGTCGTGCCAAAGTGCGGGTTGGGGATAGTTATAAAAGTCTACATAGGGGCCCAGACGACCAGTGAGGGTCAACACCATCGCGCCATTCGCGGCTTCCGTGACGAGTTCTTCGCGAGAAAACGCTTCGGGATTAGCGCTATCGCGAACGACGTAGCGACCGTCGACGTAACCCAATTCCAGAGGTGTGCTAGAGCCGCTGCTTGTTTGAGCGCCCTCGGCTTGCAGCACGATACTTTCTTCGGTTGCGGCTCGTTCAAGGTAATCGAGCATGGTTGCTGTTTCAGCTAGGTTGGCGGAGGCTTCATTGAGCGTGACTTGTCGGCCGAATGCGCCGGAGAAGCCGGTGCTGCCTTGCACGACCATTTCCCATATCTGGGGCGTCGCACCGGCAAGGATCCACATATCGCGTTCTGGGAAGCTGTCGTCCATGCCGACGAGGTTCATCAAATCAATGATGTTGATACGCGCTTGTGGTGTCACCATCCAGCGGTCGTAAGCACCGCGCCACGTAGGCGCATCCATTCCGGTACCCCCCGTGTTCGTGCTGACAAGGAAAGGCATTTTGTGGCAGTTGCCACAATCCTTAACAAAATTGAATTCGAAAAATCCATCTTTTGCTTGCTGTGTTACTTGGTTCGTGATCGGTCGCGTTTGCGATGGCGGGAAAGGAACGCTAAATAAAAATTTGGCCATGGCGTCGCGTCGTTCGCCACTCAATAGGCCGAGCTTACCCTCATCGTTTTCGGGACAATTCGTTACGTCACACATCGTTGTCGCCAACCCGGCATCCACTAAGAAACGGGTACAGCTTTCGGGCTCGCTGAGTGAACAGTTTGGCTCGACGTCACTGTTGATGCTCTTTGTGTTGTTGCCGCCGAACGGATCGCCGGGAATTCCATCCCAATGGTAGGGGGCTGTATCGCGTAAACCCCGTATGGGCATGGTTAGCCTGGGCGGGATCTGGGTACATCCATCCACATCGCAGATAGGCGTTTGCAACACCCAAATTAGTTGGTCTGTTCCGCCATCGGGATGACAACTCTCACACGAGAACGTACCGGTGCTCGAAGCATTAGCATCATTGAATGCGATCCGACCCTTCTTGACCTCTGCGTCGGTGGGGTCGTTCATCGTAATGGTCGTCTTGAGTGTGGGGTTGCCGAGCGAGGTGAGATCGACCACGGATACCGTGTTACCCACGGTATTTAAGACCCAGCCTTGCGTGGGTTTGCCGTCTCCATCTGCCAATAACGCCACGCCCCGAGGAACCGAACCGACGGTTGTACGACCGAGCACTTCCCCCGTATTCGCGTCCATCGTAAAGAGCTTGTCCGAGCCTGCCGCGGTCACGATAAGCGTCGAATCGTCCTCGCTCACTTGGATGCCAAATGGTGTCGCTAGCCCCATGCCGGGTTCGGGGTGGCTCGGAGGTAGGGGCTCGAGGTCATAGAAGACGGGTTCGCTGCAGCTAAGGCCTTGACAATCAACCATCGTGACTTGATTCAAAAAAGCTCGGTTTTCCATCTCCTCGAGCCCATCTTTTTCGGTCCCAGCGCGACCGTTTGCCGTATTTCTTGCGTCAGTTTGGCTGACGAAAACGCGTCCACCGCTGTCAACGGCGATGCCGTATAAAAGTGTGCCCACGGTGTTGACGACTTCGAGGAGAGTGTCGTCCGCGGTGTTGAAGATGTATAGATCCCGATCCGGTAACAACGGATTCTTAATAATGTCGGCATCGTAGTTGACGGAGAGGACATTGTTGTTTGAAAACACGTGCTCAACAGCGTCAAACGTGCATATGTCGCCGTCGATTTTCTCAGAGGTGCAGCCTGATAATTGGCTTTGGTTATTTGATTCGAAGGGGATAACAAACAGTCGATTACCTTGTACCGTAATTGCGCGCGGATCTTGCGCGCGAATGGGTAGGTGGCCAGTGACTGAATAAGACTCTCCACTGACTATGGCAACCTGATTCGAGGGGGAAAGAGTGACGTACGCCTTCGTATTACTTGCGAACGCGATTCCGACGGGCTCGTCGAACCGCGTGGATAAGGTTGCGGCATCGATGTCTTGAATCGTGGCGATAACTTGATGAAACGTCGCACTATCGGGATCAGTGTCGATTACGCTGACCGAGTCCGATACGTGATTGGCGACCCAGACCTCATTGCCGTCGGGCCTTACGGCCAGGCCGACAGGGTCAATACCAACGTCGATTCTTGCGACCACCTGCTCACTGGCAATGGCAACGACATCGACCGTGTCAGACGGCGTGTTGGTTACATAAACGTACGATCCATTAATGACAATGGGTTTTGCATGTGGACTAGCAAAGACGGGATGCCCGACATTTGTATCGAATGTGGGTGTCGTTGTGACGGGGGTGTCCGGGTCGGCATTGTCGCCAATTCCGTCGCCATCACTATCCGCAACCTCAGTGGCGTCCAAAGGGAACGCGTCGGCGGCATCGACCACGCCATCGCCGTCATCGTCGGTATCCGCGTTATTCCCTATACCATCACCGTCGGTATCAAACGCCTCGCTGTCGTTAAGCGGGAATGCGTCTTGGCTGTCGCTAACCCCGTCACCGTCAATATCGCCGGTGAATATTTCAATCCTCGCGTCGAAATAGGCCTTAATCTCATCCGCCGCAGTACGAGTGGCATCGGTACCAACTGCACCTTCAATTAGGGTTGCTCCATCAAAGCCAAAGAGATAACGCAGTAACAGGAGTCCGTCGGTTAGGGCTTCCGTGGAACCATCACCATCAATGTCGAAGTGACCTTTGTTCGTGTCCAAGTAGGAGGCGATCGTATCAGCGTCCGAACGTGTCGCCGACGATGTGACGGCTCCTTCTGTCAGCGTAGCACCAGAGAAGCCAAAGAGATGCCGTAGGACCAGCAGCCCATCGGTTAACGCCGCAGTTTCCCCATCAAGATCAATATCAAAGTCAAAACATCCATTACAGTCATAGCGGTCTAAGGGATCGGTGCCATCAAGGGCTTCCTGAGCGTCGGACACCTCATCACCATCGTCATCGGCATCGGCGTTATTCCCAAAACCGTCATCATCGGTATCGAGAGTTTCCGTGGCGTCGAGAGGAAAGACGTCGGCATTGTCGCCCGTGCCATCACCATCGCTATCCGATTGCTCTGAGGCGTCCAACGGGAACGCATCCGTGGTATCGGCAACACCATCCCCATCGTCATCTGTATCCGCCGTCATACCCGCTGCAAGACAACTCGCGTCGCAAGTATTCGGGGCGCCATCCGCATCGGTGTCGGTCTCGTCACCAATACTAATAAGTGGGAAGACATCGGCGGTGTCTAAGATGGTATCGCCATCGTCATCGGTATCCTCGTTATTGCCGGTACCGTCGCCATCGGTGTCGGTGGTTTCCGCTGAATCCAACGGGAACGCATCCGTGGTATCGGCGACACCATCCCCATCGTCGTCGTCATCGCACGCGTTACCCGAGCCATCGGAATCGGTGTCCAGCTGGTCTTCGTTGGCTACCGACGAGCAGTTATCAGAACCGTTCTCAATTCCGTCCCCATCTGTATCAGAGTTTTGTGCGCCCGCATCAATCCAGTCGCGAACGAGCTGGCGTAACGTCGTGCTCAACATAGGACTACCATTTGGCATCGTCACTCCACTTTGGGCCGTGCCTTCGAGCTTCTGCATAAGGTAGCTATTGTCGGCGTCGTTCGGTTCAACGAGGTTGAGTGAAGGTACCTCAGTACTCGGGACATTCACGGTATTGCCGTACGCCGCGCCTTCACTCAAATTTAGCCCCTGTGACGGAGAACTGCCGCTGTGACAACCGGTGCACGAGGCATCGAAAACTTGGCTTTGTACTTCAGATAGCGTGGCCGACTGGACCACAACCCCACTCAAGAGCATGAGCGCAAGAAGGATAGTGTGGGCAGATCGGCACATCATTCACCACCTCCACCACCACCGCACGCCGAAAGGGTCATTACGCCAATCAGAACAAAAGGTGGATTGATTATCCGCATCAGGGAAGCACTCCCACAGAGTAAGACCTTATTACGGTGTTTCGAAGGAAAAAGCAAAAAGCGTTGGGGCCGCTTTGTCTGTGAAATAACAAATAGACCCGCGACTGTTTCACGCGCCCCAAGTTTCTGCCAAAGTGCGGCGTTGCTCGGGAAAAGTACGGATGACGGACCAGAACCAGGATTTGCGTGATCTGATTGATCCACATACGGTTCCGACAAAGTCCCGCTTGGCATTTGGTGTCGGGTCCACGGCGGAAACTCTCTCTTTGTACTCTATCGGCGCCTTGGGGATGCTGTTTTACAACCAGGTCCTCGGTCTGGACATTCTTCTTGCAGGATTGGTGCCGACTCTCGCCATTTTCGGTGATGCAATTTCGGACCCACTCATTGGCTCATGGTCGGATCGATTTCGCTCAAAGAAGTGGGGTCGTCGACATCCGTTCATGCTCCTGGCTCCCATCCCTGTTGCTGTTAGTTTCTGGATGGTATTCAACCCGCCAGAAACTCTTGCTGGCGGTTCCCTGTTCTGGTGGTTTTTGGCCTGGTCGGTCGTGCTCCGAACATTTATGACGGTCTATCACGTACCGCATCTAGCGATGGGAGGTGAGCTCTCAAAGGAATACACAGAACGCACCAAGATCATGAGCTACAACAATTTCTTCGGCTGGATTGGTGGCGCCGGATTTTTCAAGATCAACTCAACCGTCTTCTTTGCGACCACCGCACAAACGGCAAACGGTTTTTTGCGACCCGACGCTTATGAACCGTTCTCGATCACCATCGCGATTGTTATCGCGATCGTTCTGTTTGTCTCGGCATGGTTCACACTCGATCGGATTCCGCATCTGCCGCAACCGGCCCAACTGGCTTCACGGTTCGGTTTTCGTGAATTTTATGGCGATCTTTTTAAAGCGTTCGGGAACCGTAATTATCTTTTCCTGATGATCGCTCTTTTCGCGTTGTCGATGATGCTTGGAATTCGGGGCGGGATGGGCACCTATATGAACATCTATTACTGGGAATTCCGATCCGAGGATATTGGGAATTTGATTCTGATGGGTTCGTTTTTTGGGTACATCTCAGGGTTCCTGTTTTCCGCGCGCATTCATAATAGGTTTGATAAACGGGCAACCATCGTGACGACCGCGGTTACGTTATCCGTATTCCCGGCGATGCCCGTGATTCTCAGACTGATGGGTTTTTTTCCGGAAAATGGTTCATGGATGCTGCTACCTGCGGTTGCGACTTTTGGTGCGTTAGCGGCGGCGTCGGGCAGTATCATTAATATCAGCGTGATGTCCGCAATAGCGGATATTGCCGACGAGAATGCATTGAAATATGGGGTGCGCCAGGAGGGCATTCTCTATTCCGCTCGGACCTTCTTCGCGAAGCTCGATAATTCTCTTGGGCATGGCGTTGCAGCCGTCGCGCTTAAGATGATTGAGTTCCCTGACAAGGCGGTCCCTGGCGAAGTCGACGTCGACATTGTTTGGTGGTTGGGAATCGTTGACTCACCGTTGGCCATCGTCCCGGGGCTGATCGCCGCATGCTTTTATGCACGGTATAGGATTGACAAATCGGGTTACGAAGAAACACGGAAGCGGTTGGCGGAAGCAGCATCGACAAGCGATCGGCTTGCTGTGGAGGATAAAATTCAAAGGTCCTAGGTGACGAGATGGAGGGGGATCCATGACCGAATTAACGAATTTCGAACGCGTCAAGATTCAGATGGAGTACGTGGTTCCTTTGATCAAGGATCTTCAAGCCTTGCTAGGCGAGGACACGATCAATGACGCGCTGAAACGGCGAGCGCGGGAAAGTGAAGTCTCTATTGATTCCGGTAAGCAGCCTGATTTTTCTCGAATGACTGACGGCGCGAAGATGTTTGCGGAAGGAGGCGCCTTGGAATACGACATCATTGCGAGTGGTAGTGATCAATTCGATATGAACGTGAACGGCTGTCAGTATGCGGAGATGATGGAAGAGTTGGGTGGCCGGGGATTTGGCCACTTATTGGTTTGTAATCGCGATTTCGCTGCAGCTAAGCGAATAGGGATGACGCTTACGCGCACGCAAACAAGGATGGAAGGTGCTGATTATTGCGATTTTCGATATCGGCCAGCACGCCGAGGATGACCCAACCCGTTAAGGGGACTCGTCCCGACACGCTAAAGAGCATTGTTCGCGCCGATCAGCGCAGCACCATAGGGCTCAATACGAATGACCTTCCCTTTATGGGTGAGGATGTCTGGAATTGTTATGAGTTCAGTTGGTTGGGGGATAAAAGTTGTCCCCGCGCTGCGATGTTGCGCGTAGTCGTTCCCTGCGATTCCGAGCATATGGTCGAGAGCAAATCGTTGAAGCTTTACCTCAATTCGTTCGCCCAAACGCGGTTCGCGAACGAAGACGAAATTATTGAGCGACTCAAGGCAGATGTATCCAAAATTTGCGGGGCACCGGTCGACATCTTTTTGATGAACATCGATAGAGAAAATTTGAGTGGAGAATTAACGGGAAATTGTCTTGACGACCTAGC
>JAKUTH010000024.1 GCA_022448085.1 Pseudomonadales bacterium
CCAAGCACGTGTCGGTGTTGTCGGACGCCACCACCGGTTGGCAGCATTTCGTCGAAGGAGGTACCGACGGTTTGCGACCAGTGATTGAGCACAGCGCTGCAGTCACCATCGACGAACAGACCCACGTCGATGGCGGGTTTTGCGAGATTCATAGGCGTTAATGTACCTTAGATGGCAGAGTCGATGCGATTGGCGAAACTCAATATGATTGACCGACAAAGGAGAACCTGATGAGTACAGCGCTTGCCGAGATCCCCATTATTGATATTGATACCCATTTTACTGAGCCGAAGGATCTGTGGTTGCGGCGAGCGCCCGCCAAGTTACGCGATGTCGCGCCGCGCGTTGCCGTGAATGCGGATGGAAAACAACAATGGGTTGTCGAGGATTTAACTCTCGGTCCGCCGGGGTTTTGCGTTATCGATAAGCAAGGAGCCAAGACGTACGGAACGTTTTCGCTCGATAACTTCGAGGCCATGACCGATGCGGCGACTCTTCCAGAAGCGAGGCTCGCATCGATGGACGAACTGGGCCTTGAGGTACAGATCCTATATCCAAATATCCTGGGATTCGCGGGCAGCCGGATCATGCAGGTGAAAGATCCGGACGTCCGTAATTTCTGCGTCACGGCATACAACGATGCCGTCGCCGATTTGCAATCCGATGGCAAAGGACGGTTATACCCTCAGGCTCTGCTACCGTTTTGGGATCTGGAGTTGGCGGTACGGGAGCTCGAAAGATGTCACGATGAACTGTCGCTGACGGGTTTCACCATGACCGACGCTCCCGAACAATGGCAGCTTCCCTACCTGCATGACGGTTTTTGGGACCCACTCTGGAGCACGGCCCAAGAACGTGGGTTGCCGGTGAATTTCCACATTGGGTCTGGCACCTCGGTGTCTCCGTGGAAAGGACTTGGAAACAATCGTTCGCTTGCTGCCGTGTCAACGATGATGTTTATGAACAATATGCGTTGCCTCACCAATTTGATTTTCAGCGGGTTATTGGATCGTTTTCCCTCGCTGAATTTTGTTTCGGTGGAAAGTGGAGTGGGGTGGTTGCCGTTCATGCTTGAATCCTGCGAGTACCAGATGGACGAAAATCTGATCGATCGCGGTGGTCTTGAACTCCGCCCAATGGAATATTTCAAGCGGCAAATCTATGCGTCCTTTTGGTTTGAGAAAACAAGTATCGCGCACACCGTGGAAGTTCTTGGGAATGGAAACATCATGTTTGAGACCGATTTTCCTCATCCGACATGTCTTTATCCGGGTGTTAGAGACCATGTTGAAGCGTGTTTGGGTGATCAGGATCGGCAGACGCAGGAAAACATATTGTTCCGCACGGCTGCCAACGTTTACGGCATCACATTGAATAACTAACCAAGAGATATGGCGATGGGCGCAGCGCTGTTGCGCGGGTATCGGGTTGTCGAAATAGCCCACCCGCTTACCGAATACGCCGGCTTGGTGTTGGCTGGCCTTGGCGCCGATGTGTACCTGGTGGAGCCTCCGCAAGGGTCGACGACGAGGCAAAGGAACCCCCGGGTACCGGGAGCCGGTGATTCGGCAAGGGGGAGCATTGCCTTTCTCTCTCGCAACACGAATAAAAAGAGCGTCGTGATCGATGCGTCGAACAGCGACGACAGGAATCTGCTCGATCGACTGGTCGAACGATCCGATGTACTGATCAAGAGTAGTGATTCCGAACTCGCTTCGTGCGTTGATGATGAGACTTTACCTACGGTCGTGACCATCACCGACAGGCGTCGACTGGGGACGTCATCCATCGTGAGTTTTGCGGCCAGTGGAGGACTGGCATCGAGCGGTTGGCCGCATCAAGCGCCATGCAATGCTCCTTCGTGGCTAGCGTTGGACGGGACATCGATTTATGCCGCGACCATGGCGCTCATGGGTACCCTTGCGTACCGGCGTGGTGGCGGTTTAATGCGTTACGAAATTCCATTTGAGGAGGCGGCGGTCGCCGCAATTACGCCCTGGACCCGGCCGTTGCATTCATACGGTATGCACGCTGCTGGTCAGGGTGTTGTCACGGCCCGCGTCGGCGCTGCAGCCTTACCGATCTACGAAGCGCTAGACGGTTATGTACGAGCACTGGCGGTGACCCCTGGGCAGTGGAACGCGTTTGTCGAAGTCCTCGGTTGCCCAGAGGACTTTGTTAATGGTCCTTGGGCAGATCCAACCTTTCGCATGGAAAACGCCGATGCGCTCTATATGGTCTGTTCCGAGATTACTCGTACGATGCGTGTGGACGACATGTTTCGGCGGGGCCAATCCCTGGGTCTCACCATAACCCCTGTTTATTCACTGAATGCATTTCGCGAGGATCCTCATGTCGCAGGCAGAGAGTTGTTTACTTCAATTGACGATCCTGAGTTTGGCACGCTTGAACTTATGCGGCCCCCGATTCGGATTGGGGAATCGAACGACAAGTCCATCGTTGTGCCGGCGCCTGCCCTCGGTAACGCCAATCTCGAAGTGCTTGAGATCGCCAAGGAGCCTCGCCCCGAAGCGGTGCCGTGCGTCGACGGAATGGATCCCGCCAGACCGCTGGTTGGGACACGGGTGCTGCAGTTAGGTGTTGGCGCCGTTGTTCCGGAGGCCGCATCGTTGCTTGGTCTTTTTGGTGCAGACGTGATCAAGGTGGAGTCGGCGACGCGTGTCGATTTTCTCCGGCAGATGGGTCTGAACGGCTACATGGATGTCAACAACTGCCCGACCTTCAACCAGTTGAATCTGGGTACGCGTAGCGTCGCCGTTGATATGACACACGAGAGAGGCAAGAACCTAATTCGCGATTTGGCTGGGCATTGCGACGTCGTCATGGAAAATATGCGGGGCGGGGTTGTGGGCCGTTGGGGCCTCGACTACGAGGGTGCGAGTGCCGCACGCGGCGACGTCGTGTATCTAAGTAGTCAAGGACTAGGCCAAGGCCTGTACGATGGTTTTCAGACGTACGGCCCCAACCTGCAGACATTTTCGGGAGTCACGTCACAATGGTCGCATCCGGACGATCCGTATCCTGTGGGCACAAACCTCAACCATCCTGATCACATGGCCGGTAAACAAGCTTTGGTGCCGATGCTTGCCGCATTGATCAATCGCGATAGCAATGGGCTGGGGTGTTTTATCGAGGCGGCACAGTTTGAGACCGCCGCGTATCTGATTGGCGATCGTTTCTTGCAGCAGTTTTACGAAGACGGCGAAATTCGGCCGCTGGGTAATGCCAGCATCGACATGGCGCCCCACGGTTGTTACCAGGTCCAAGACGAGGATCGCTGGGTCGCGTTCGCCGTTGAAGACGACGCGCAATGGGCTCGCTTGCGAAGTACGTTGAATGAACCGTGGATGGAAGACGCAACGTACGCGACTGCGGCCGGCCGGCTTGCTGCGGCTAGTGAACTTGATGTTCGCTTCAGTGAATGGGCAAAGACCAAGCGCCTAGACGAGGTTGAAGAGATCATGCGAACCGCTGAGGTGCCTTGTTCGAGGGTCGTTACGGGGGACGATATGGCAGCCGATGAGCGCGCCCATGCATCGGGGTTTTTCCCGGCGGTTTCGCATCCATCAGCAGAAACGCGCTATTACACGGGGATCCCGGTTTTGTTGCGGGGACAAGGCCGGCCGGCGACGCGCCGACCGCCCATGTTGGGCGAGCATACCGAGCAGGTCCTATACGAAATACTTTGCCTCACGCCGAGTGAGGTGAATACCCTCATGGCAGAAAAAACCGTTGGCTGCTAATTTCGGAGTCGCACCGAAAACGTCGTTGTCTCGAGCCCCCAATGTTTCTGAATCCGTGTTTCAAAAAGTGAAACCCAAGATCGTTGCGGCTTTGACGATCACGTACTCCCGTGGTCTCGGGAGGGGGCGGTTATGAGTATTGATTCAGCTGCTCTGCTTATCGAGCAAATTATAATCACGATGATGACGACCGATGCAGGAGAGTCGTTGGAACTGGGGTCTCTTTTCGAGAAGCTTCAACTAGTGGAACCGGGGGAAGAGAGCCGACAGGTAGAAAACAGAATTTGGGAGGTTTGGTGTAACCACGAAGAACCGGTAGCAGTCGAGGCAATGGAACACGTTGTCGCGGCTCTTAACCAAGGTTCGTTGGCCGACGCCAACGAAAGGCTAAACCACATGGTTAATCGGTGGCCGACATGGGCTGAAGCGTGGAACAAGCGTGCCACGTTGCGGTTTGTCGAGGAACGAGATCTCGAAAGCATGCAGGACATCGAGCGGACCTTACAGCTGGAGCCGCGGCATTTTGGCGCAATCAGTGGCTTTGGGCAGATATGCATGCGGGCCGGTGACGTTGCTAGCGCGGTAGTCGCGTTCGAGAGGGCTGTACGTCTTAATCCGAATTTCGAAGACATTCGAAAAGCGATTGCATACCTGGAACGAGAGCTCCCGAGGACCCTGCACTGATAACGAACGATGCCGGGGATGTTAGTATCGACGGTCGTCGCAAGAACTAGGGGAAAAGGGGTTTGGAAACGGATATTGAAGAACTTCGTTCGGGTTTTTTGAACGAAGAATTTGACGAAGTCACCTTCGAGATCGATGGTGAACGTTTTGCGGAATATGCGCTTAGCTGTGGCGAGCAAGCCCCTCGCTTTACCGACCCTGCACACGCCGACTTTCAGGCTCCGCCGACGTTTGTATCAACCCTGGTTGGGGGTCGATCGCTGCCGGTCGACTTTCCACGGCTGGGTGGCGTCGGCATGGACGCGGGAAAAGGGGTTGAGTGGATGGCGCCTATTCGGGCAGGGGCAACGCTAACTGGAAAATCGCACTTGCACGACATTTATACGAAAACCGGAAGATCGGGTCGCATGATCTTTCTCGTCACGCGGATGGAACTCTTTGATGAGGAGGGGGTTCATGTGGCGAATGCCGACACCAGGACGGTTATGAGGGAGAGGCCTAGTGAGTGAAACCGTAACGACTGTGAGCGATGTGGAATTCGGGGCTGAAATACCGACGTTTACGCCAGATACCAGTCTCGAGAACGTTAAACGGTTTGGTAAGTTCGTTGGGTGGGGCGGTCCCCGATTTACCGATCATGAAGCGGCGCGGAAAGAGGGTTTTCCGGGCGCGTTGGTACCGGGCGTTATGAGCCAGGGATTTTTGGGGGCGATGATCCATCGATGGGCCCCATCGTCTGAAATTGTGGCCATTGATACGGTGTTCCGAGCACCTGTACTAGTCGACGAGCCTCACCAGATTGTGGGCGTCGTCACGGACGTCGACGAAGAAGCCGGGTGCGTTGAAATCGATATTACGATCACCAACGAAGCCGAAGAAACGCGAGTTTTTGGAACGGCCACCGTCAAGCTACCGACGGGATAAGCCTCGGCAACGAGCGTGTTCGAGTGATGTTAGGTGTCTTGGCCATTTGCGGCAAAGTGCATGCCTCAAAGGCAGCCCAGCGCATTCGGTATATCGCCGTTTATTACCCTTGACGGTCGTTGCTTCGTAGCTTAAAGCACGCTGCATGAGCCTGGGCTCATTATTCGATTCATGGAACGCGACGCGGGCATAGCCTTTTGACGGGTAAGGGGATGCTAGGATTCGGGCTCATTTCAACAAGGAGCATAGTGTGGTTGGACGTTTGTCTGGGAAAGTGGCGGTGATTACGGGCGGAACCAGCGGTATTGGAGCTGCGACCGCGGAGCTGTTTGTTGCCGAAGGGGCTGAGGTATTGCTCACGGGCCGTTCGCGTGACAAAGGCAATGCTCTGGCCGAAAAGCTAGGGAACGCGGCCGTATACCACGAGGCCGACGTGACGCAAGAAGCGGACGTCAAGGCCACTGTCGATCAGGCACTGGACCGATTTGGAAAACTCGACATTTTATTCAATAACGCGGGAGGTCCAACGCCAGGGGACGTGAACGATATTACTCCCGAGCAAATTCGATACGGCGTTGACCTCTTGCTCACCAGCGTCGCGCTGGGGATTCGCTACGCCATTGAGCCCATGAAAGCTTCTGGCGGTGGGTCGATTATCAACAACTCGAGTATTGCGGGTCTCCGATACCGACAAGGTAATGTGCTTTATTCTGTCCTCAAGGCGGCGGTTTCACATTACACGAGGATGGCCGGTATCGAACTTGGTCCGCACAGCATTCGGGTCAACACAATTTCTCCGGGTGCGATTGCGACGCCTATATTCTGGGGCGGTTCGGCTCGAGCCAATACGCTTACCGATGAAGACAATGAGCGCAAGATGCAGAAATTGCAGGCCAACTTATCTCGTGCCACACCGCTACCTCGGAGCGGGTTGTCAATGGATATCGCGGAAGCTGCGCTGTTCCTCGCGAGTGATGCGGGCAGTTACGTCAATTGTCATGACCTCGTCGTGGACGGGGGGCGTACGTCAATGTTTATGGAGCCGCCGGTCCCGGGTTCTTCATGACGTCGCGAAACGGACCAGTGTCCATGCGGGGCTCTTTCGGCATCCCGAGCACGCGCTCGGCGATGATGTTGCGCTGAATTTCGTCCGTACCCCCCGCAATCGACGTGGCCGGGACCGAAATGAGAATTTCCGCGATCAATCCGGCTAACGGCCCATCCTCGTCTCCCAGCATGCTGTCACTTCCGCTGATCATGGTATGTACCTTGGAAGCCTGCCGGGCGACATGACTCGCAGCCAACTTACCTAAGGAACCTTCAGGCCCTTGGGGTCGACCCTGCTGTTGGGCGGCGCGGGCACGGCGAGCTGTCCACTCAGCCGTCCTGGCTTTGATCATCAGTTCGGCGATGGCTTGTCTGACGACGGGATCGTCAATTTTCCCCGTTTCAATGGCTCGCTCGAAGACCAGGTCCACCCGGCCAGCGCGTTGCGGATACCATTTGTATGGTTCCATAACGGTAGCTGTTTCATCACGTTCTTCGTCGTATATACGACCCTCGAGGTCGCGGTCCCGATACACCGACCGCAGCGCATCGGCGCTTCGACGTTCGTGCATTAGCGTGGTCATGGCAACTTTCCAGCCGTTGCCGATCCGATCCACTTGGTCCTCTGGAGCAACCACGGCATCGGTAAAAAACACCTGATTGAAAGACGCATGACCGTTCATCTGCTTGAGCGGATGTACATTCACGCCGGGTTGACGCATGTCGATGACGAAGTAAGAAAGTCCGTCATGTTTGGGCGCCTCCCAATCGGTGCGCGCAAGAAGTAGCCCGTAATCGGCGTGGTGCGCGCTCGTAGTCCAGACTTTCTGACCGTTGATGATCCACTGGCTACCATCGAAGTCGGCTCTTGTGATGGCGCCGGCAAGGTCGGAACCGCTTCCCGGCTCGCTAAACAGTTGGCACCATGTATCTTCGCCCGTGAGGATGCGTCTAAGGTACCGAGACTTTTGGCTATCGTCACCGTGTTCAAGAATCGTCGCAGCTGCTAACAGACGGATACCACTACGGGCCACGGTGACGGCGTTTATACGGGCGAATTCCTCATCCACGATCGGATTCAAAACCAAGGACAAGTCCTTCCCAAACCACTGCGATGGCCACGTGGGCATTCCCCAACCGGATTCGGCGAGTTTGGAACGCCATTCGATTAATGAGGCATTCGGATCCCAATTGGATTCGAGCCAAAGCCTTAGCTCATTACGAAGCTTCTCGCCGTCTAGGGGTTGCATCAGTGCTGCCACCGCGTGACTAATTGTTCTTTGTGATAGGAAGGATCACCAAAAAATACTTCGGAACTTTTGGCGCGTTTGAACCAAAGGTGTGTGTCGTTGTCCCAGGTAAATCCGATGCCGCCGTGAATTTGGATGCATTCAGCTGCGATTCGCATGTAGGCCTCGGAGGCCGCTGCTTTGGCTAGGTTCGCGAGTACGGGTAGCTCTGGGTCGCTAGATGCAGCGGCCGTCGCCGCGTAATAGGCCGCGGACTTGGCCATTTCTACGTCGAGCAACATGTCGGCGCATTTGTGTTTGATGGCCTGGAACGATCCGATCGCCCGACCAAATTGGATTCGTTCCGCCGCGTAGTTGACGGTTTCGTCAACTAAGTGTTGCGCGCCCCCCACCATTTCGTTGGCGAGACCGATTGCAGCTAGATCGAGCGTCTCCGCCAACTTGGCCGATTGATCATCGTTCCCGCCAAGACGTCGTGCGGCGACATCGACAAATTCGAGTTGCGTTAGTTTGCGAGTTGAGTCAATGGTATTAACGACGCGCCGCTTTAATCCCGGCGCATCACCGTTTACTAAGAAAAATCCAATGGTGTCGGTCTCGTTCCTGGTGGTGGTCCGGGCGACGACGATGATGAAGTTGGCAATGTGCCCATCAAGGACATAACGTTTGGTCCCGTTTAATCGGTTATTTTTGGCCGTAAGCTCGATCGAATCGGTGCCCCACTTCCCGGAGCTTTCGAAGACTGCAAGGGTCGCGATACGGGTGCCAGTCGCTATATCCGGCAACAGTTCGGATTTCTCCGATTCGGTGGCGACGTTCATAATTGCGGTCGCGCCTAGCGCAGTCGCGAGAAACGGTGCACAGAGAAGCGTTCGCCCCATTTCTTCAAACAGAATTCCAAGTTCGGCATAGGACAACCCAAGTCCGCCGTATGTCTCGGGTATGTGAGTCGCCGTGAAACCGAGTTCGCTAGAGAGTTGTGCCCAGACAATGGGGTCGTAGCCTTGATGCGTTTCCATAAGCCGGCGAACTTCGACCGTTGGTGATTTATCGGCCAAGAACTTTTGCGCCGTTGCCCGAAGCTGATCCTGCTCTTCGTTAAAGGTGAATTGCATGAGGTCCCCTTCCTCATCGACAGTGTACCCGCGAGCCGAGCAACGCGGGCTGTGTATGCCTCCTAGGTATCCTTGCTCAATCGCGTTCGCTAAATAACAATCCCCGCTAATGGATCTTCAACGCCGCGTTGCTCCCGTTGCCGGTCAACGAGATGTTGTGTCAAAGAGACCCCCGCATCGGCTGAAAGGCGAGCAATGGCGACATGCCCGCCGCTCGCAGACGCGTATGCGGCGACCGGTGAACCAGGATAACAGGCGGTGGTTGCCCCGGCTGATTTGTCGCCCCAAACATGGACGTGGCCAAGCGCTAAATAGTCAAATCCGGAATTGCGAATTTCTTCCTTGGTGATTTGTGAGGAACCGATTCCCGCACGTTTCTCAACGACTTGGCCGTGCGCGAGGCCTATATTCCATCCGTCGGCAACGGGCTCAGGCGTCCCGGCCAGCGGGGCATTCTCGGGGGCGTGCTCGGCCATTGCTTTACCCCATACACGGGCACCGAGTTCAGGAAACTCAATGATATCTCCCCGATGGTCGAGGACGGCGTGCACGTGATTCCCGGCAGTAGCTAGTTCGATTCGATACCAAACCGAATAGTCATCGTGGACGTCATGATTCCCCGGGAGAAGAACGGTCGCGCACGACAGTCGCTGCAGTTGATTGCAGACAAACTCGAAATCTTCATTGGGCACGCGGTTGTTGTCGAAGAGGTCGCCAACTATCAAGAGTAAGTCAGCAGATTCGTCGAGCGCGACTTGAACAACGGCGGCAAAGGCTCGCTCGGCACCGTTGCGGTACTCGCCAGCGGTATCGGTGGTAAAGCGACTATCCAGGTGCACGTCCGACGTGTGCACAAGTTTCAAGGGTCGTTCATGCATAAGGGAGGCATTCTAGCGCAGCGTCGTCGAACGCGTCTCGGAACGAAATTCGGCCGACTGATCGCAGTGTCGTTAACGATCGGGCGTGGGAGCGTTCGGATCCAAGAGTCCCTCGTCTTTCAACTCGTGCCATACATTGGTTGGGACTGGGGACATCAAATAGTCACGGTTTTGTTCGGCTTCCTGACGGCTTTTAGCACCGGGTATGACGGCTGCGACCGCTGGATGAGCTAACGGAAATTGCAGAGCGACTGCGGCCAGCGATACGTTGTACGCAGTGCAAATGCTCGCCATGCGGCGTGTCTTTTCGACAATGTCGGAGGGTGCTTGGTCGTACATGTACGTCGCCGTGCCGATGGAATTAGCAAGCCAACCGCTGGCATATGGTGCTGCGATGATGACGCCAATGCCTCGTTTATCGCAAAGTGGTAGGACACGCCGTAAAGCGCGAGTTTCGAGAAGCGTGTAGCCGCCTGCGATCACGAAAAAGTCGAGATCAACAAGATCGGCGATGCGTTCGCAGAGATCCTCGTGCGCGCTTGTCAGCCAACTGTCCGCGTTGCGTGATTCCAAGTTGCAGCCGCAACCGATGGCTTTGATGGCACCAAGCGCACGCAGTTCTTGGAGCGCTGTTGCGCCGCCCCCACGGTTGGAATCAAGTTCTTCAAGGTGTTCTTCGATTTGCGTAGGCGGGTGGTAACCGTAATCGATGTCGTGAATCGTTAAACTGTCGACGCGCGAATGCCCGAGACGTTGCAGTGATTCGTGATGCTGAGACTGAATGCGTTGGTAGGTGTAGTCGAATTCGACGCGAAAACCGGTGGTCGGATCCCGTGGTGTTCGAACTTGCCCGCCAGGCGACAGCGTACGTTTGCTTTCATCCCTTTGGGGCTCTGGCACCAGAGATTTACCGACCTTGGTGTTGATGCAGTAGCGGTCTCGGTCATCGATACCGGCGAGTGCTAATCCCAACCGACGTTCCGAGCGACCAAGACCGTACCAGGGCGCGGTATCGAAGAATCGAACGCCGCTGGCCCAAGCGGCGTTCACGGTATCAAAGCTGGTCTGGGTTGGTACGTCGGGACTCCCGATGGTGCCTCCTCCGAAGCCCAACGGCGTGACGTACAGGTCGCTTTTCCCGACGCGGCGTGGCGAGGAGAGGTCCATATCAAGCACTACGGCTCAATCGGGAACGTTTCGCCGTTGGCCCGTAGTTAGCGCCCGTTGGCGATGGTTCAATCAACGACGTCGAAGGCACCGTCGCCGTCGACTTCTCACCAATGACATGTCGAAGGTTTAGGCTTGATGTCTTAAAACACTGCCCGCTCGTGCGCCGGTGTGCTCGCCTTCCGAGACGCTAATTTGTCCGTTCACCAAAGTCGCCTTGTAACCCATCGATTTTTGAATATAACGCGGCGCGCCGCCTGGGAAATCGTGCACCAGTTCGGGTTGACGCTCGGCAACCGTATTCGGGTCGAAGACGTTGACATCTGCTCGCATTCCGGTCGCAAGAGTCCCTCGGTCTGACAAGCCAAGTACCCGCGCGGGTCCCGATGTCATTCGCCGAATACCTTCACCCATGCTGTAGACGCCGGCCTCGCGGATCCAGTGAGACAGGATGAAGCTGGTCCATCCTGCGTCCATGATCTGGGAGACGTGTGCGCCTGCGTCGCCTAGGCTTGGAAAGATGTGCTCACTCTTAAGGAGATCACCCAGTTCCTTGAGGCTTTGGTTAAACATTCGCAGGTTAAAAAGCGCTCGGCCACTCGTTTCGCGGGAAAGTCGGATGAACGTTTCAGACCAGTGCTCCCCAGCTGCATCGGCGGTCGCTTTCAGATTTTCTTCCGGTGCTAAGGTGTAGTTGGGCGAATCGCCTGCACCGAGGTAGAACACGTTTTGCATCGGCATGGTTCGACCGTCTTGCGCGCGGGCCTCCTCGACAAGTTTGGCGCTTGTTTCCGCATCGTTGATGGCGGCTAGGCGTCCCGTGAGATCCATCTTGCGGATCGCAGCCCATGTTTCTCCTTGTACTGGAAGGTTGGATTGAAGCCCAAACATGAAACCCGATCCACGTACTTGAGTTATGGCGGTGAAGTCACCACCACCTGAGCAGAGTTGTTCTAGACCCTCGGCGGAAGCTTTGCCAGCACCTTCCTGAGGGCCGGTCCCGTAGCTAAAAAGTATACGACCCTTGGTTGTATTCGCCATTTTCGTGAGCACTTCAAAATCCGCCCCAACTGCCTGCATCAGAGCGTTGCGTGCACCCACTTCCTTGCCAATTTCGACCAGCTCGTTCGGATCCGCAAACGTCCCGGGGATCGACCGCCCATCGGGTAGTTTGTGGGGCGGGTAACGGTTGGTCGAAAATCCGATCGCACCTCCGTCAATGGAATGACCCACCACCTTAGCCATTTCGCTTAGTTCTTCTGGTGTGGCCTGTTCCTCCACTGCCCGTTCACCCATGACGTAGAAGCGCACGGCACAGTGACCGACCATGCCAGCAACGTTGAGGGCAGGATCGAGTGTATCAATCGCGTCCAAATAGCCGCCGTAGTCTTCCCAAGTCCATGGGAGCCCGGTCAGGATCGCGTGTTTCGGAATGTCCTCGACGGTTTCCATCATGCCGGCAAGCAAATCTCGGTCGGCGGGTTTGCACGGCGCGAAGGTGACGCCGCAGTTACCCATCAGGGCCGTGGTTACGCCGTGCCAACTGACGGGTGTCATCAATGGATCCCATCCGATTTGGGCGTCCAAGTGCGTGTGGAGATCGACGAAACCAGGGGTTACCACATGACCCTCTGCATTGATCTCTTCCTTGCCTTTCCCCTCGACCTTGCCGATGGCGGAAATTAGACCGTCATCAATTGCGAGATCACCAGGGATGGGCTCGGCGCCTGTGCCGTCGACAATGTCTCCATTTCGAATAACGATGTCGTGAGCCATAAGTTCCTCCGTGTAAGACGAGCCTGGGATCCGAGAGCAGGTGCCCGGTCTCCCAATAAACTCAATTGCGCAACCTTCAAAAGCGAAGGTCGCCTGACATAATGCTCAATACTACCTATGTCCCTAGGCTTTAACAAAAAGTCATGTGTTGGATGCTCTTTGAGCTTAGATGTACGGAAACGGTGTGTGTTTCGTAAGTTATGGATCTCAAGAATGGGCGACTGTGACGATTGATTCATGGGGACTATGGGAGATCTCCACTGGAAACGACGGTTTGATTGGCCTTGAGTGCGCCCGGTGAAAATTTCTGTCTGGTTGCATTATTGCCTTCGAATGTTGACGGGGCTTGAGCAATGAGAGGACAACGGCGTTGGGTGTTGGGAGGAGTGACGGATGAAAATGAAAGCGCTTTGGCGGCGTCGGCAGTCGGCCGGCGGGCGGCTGGTGCATACGGACTTTTGATCCTGACGACGTTTTTTTGGGGTGCAAACGCGGTATTAGCGAAACTGGCTGTGGGCGAAATTTCGCCGATGGCGTTGGTGAGTATGCGATGGCTAGGCGTCGTTTTGGTGTTAGCGCCGTTTGCTATCCGATCAGTGGCTTCGGATTGGGCCGCGTTGCGTGCACGCTGGCCATACTTGATGACGATGGGCGCGTTGGGGCTTGCCGTCTTTAATGGGATCTTTTACTGGGCTGCACATCATACGTCGGCAATCAACATAGGGATCCTTCAGGGTGTCATGCCAATGTTTATTTTGATTGGCACCGTTGGGCTATACCGAGCGCGTATTTCGCTGTATCAAGCATTAGGGGTCGGCATCACGATGTTGGGCGTCGTGGTAGTTGGCATAGAAGGAGATCTCAATCAGCTTCGAACGGTTTCGTTTAACCGGGGTGATCTACTGGTGCTGCTCGCGTGTGCCTTGTATGCGGCCTACACGATTGGGCTGCGTCACCGGCCGGAGACAGGCGCGGTCAACCTCTTTGTGGCGTTGGCTTCGGCTGCCTTTCTGATGTCGTTACCCATGCTGCTCATGGAGGTGAGATTGGGTTGGACGCAGCCACCGACGTCTCTCGGATGGGCGATCGCGGGGCTGGTCGCTATTTTCCCGTCGCTGTTAGCGCAAATATTTTTCATTCGCGGCGTGCAACTGATTGGCCCTGCTCGCGCCGGTATTTTTCTTAACCTTGTTCCGTTGTTTGCCGTGACGTTGGCGTTCTTTATATTGGACGAACAGTTGCAAATGCATCACCTCACAGCATTGATTCTTGTGGTCGCGGGCATCGGGTTGGCAGAACGATCGAGTATGCTTGGACGGTCGAATAGAACGGAGCAAGCGCGAAAATGACGATGTCGACGGTCGAACTAGAAACACTCTTTGAAGAAGTAAAAAACTGGGGTAAATGGGGTGACGACGACGAACGAGGTGCACTCAATTACATCACACCGGCACGAGTCGCAGCCGCGGCCAGCTTGATCGAAGATGGCACGACCGTCAGTTGCTCGCTTGAATTTCCAACGCGCCCGGCACCTGATAATCCGAGGCCAGCACAGCACATGATGGTTGTGGCGGGGGATGCTTGCACTGAAACCGGTATTCCCGGTATGGAATCCGCGATGGATTATATAGGGGTGGCGTTCCATGGGATGGCAGTGACACACATTGACGCCTTGTGCCACGTTTTCGTGAAAGAGACGATGTACAACGGATTTAAAGCAACTGAGGTTAAAAGTACCGGTGCAACCCGAAATAGCATCATGGCAGGGAAGGAAGGCATCGCGGGTCGCGGTGTTTTGTTAGATATACCTCGACTAAAAGGTGTCGACTGGCTCGACATTGACGAACGCGTATCCCCCGAAGATCTCGAAGCCGCAGAACGCGATCAGAACGTCACCGTTGGCGAGGGGGATATCCTACTAATCGCGACAGGACGTGATGCGAGACGGAAATCGAAGGGATCGTGGGCGCCTACCGAAGGTTTGGCCGGATTGGATGGACGTGCGGTTCGGTGGCTGCATGACCGTCGTATCGCGATGCTTGGGTCGGACGGGGTGTCAGATGCGATCCCCAACACCGACACGGAAGGGTGGCCGATGCCGATACATCAGTGTGGCATCGTAGCGATCGGGCTTCATTTGCTTGACAACTTGCGGCTGGACGCACTTGCCAATGCTTGTGCTGAACGAGGACGTTGGGAATTTTTCATTTCGATTGCGCCGCTTCAAGTTGTTCGGGGAACTGGCTCCCCGGTTAACCCCATCGCGGTGTTATAGGGCGTGGCCGTGATCCCGGAAGATGTTGATCCCTTTCGAGACGTGGCCCTGCCCGAGCTCGAAGCTGTTCGATCGGGTGAGGAACTTGATTGGCCGTCGATAGCGGATTACTTACGACACACGCTGCCACCAGAAATCGATACTCGCGGTTCATTCCGTGTTCTGCAGTTTCCCAATGGGTCCGCAAATCTCACGTACATGATTGCTTTTGGGACTAGCGAGCTTGTTTTTCGGCGCCCCCCTTTCGGCACCCTGGCGCCAGGAGCTCACGATATGGGTCGAGAATACAAGGTCCTATCGACGTTGTGGCGACAGTTTGAGTTGGCCCCTCGAGCATATGTATTTTGTGACGATCACGCCGTGGCCGGCGCCGATTTTTTCGTCATGGAACGGTGTCGAGGGGAGGTCGTTCGCGGCGTGATTCCCGCAACGATGCGCCAACACGCAAACGTCGGGAAACGGATTGGCTTCGCTTTGGTGGATGCAATGGCGCGTTTTCACCGCCTTGACCCGAACGTGTCGGATCTCGATGACCTAGGTAGGCCGGAAGGTTTTGTTTTACGTCAACTACAGGGTTGGAAAAAACGATGGGATTTGGTCGCGGATGAGCGATACGCTGCCCAAATGGCGGGTATTTTTGATGCATTGGAAGCCACGATGCCTGGCCCGCAACGGGTTTCATTGGTCCATAACGACCTCAAGCTCGACAACTGTATGTTTGATCCCGCTGACCCCGATCATGTCGTCGCGATTTTCGATTGGGACATGACGACGCTCGGCGATCCTCTCATCGACCTAGGTACGTTACTCAATTATTGGCCCGACCCAGATGACGATTCTTCGGTGGTAGGCCTCGCTCATGTAGGGATGGAACGAATGGGTTTGTCCTCCCGTCGCGAAGTCGTTGTGCGCTATGGCGAGCTGTCCGGGATAGACGTGTCGCGCGCCGACTGGTACGCGGCTTTCGCCCGGTGGAAAACGGCGACAGTCGTCCAACAGCTTCACCACCGGTGGGTTGTCGGTGATTCAACCGATGAACGTATGGCGACGGTCGCTGACGGGATCGGACGTTTGATTGGGGGCGCTGAGATGTTCATAGCGGCGGACAAAGGCAACTGAGCGCTTCGTAGCCTAGGTAAATGATGATCTCTGGCGACGTTGATCGTCAGAGGACCCCGAAGGTGCATGCGACGGAAAAACGTCCGCGGCCCGAGCATCGCCTACCGGCGACCCCTAATCGAGGAGCGCTAGGACTTTTTCCGAGGGTCGCCCAATGACCGCTTGTCCGCCCCGGGTGATGATGGGTCGCTGCATCAGTTTGGGGTGTTCGAGAAGAATATTGACTACTGCCTCTTTCGACGTGTAGTCATCGGCGTTAAGCCCAAGTTCGGTAAAGCTTTTGTCCTTACGAACCATTTCTTGGGGACTTTCCGGTACAAGATCGACGATTCGCCCAAGATCTTCGCGGCTCAGCGGCGTTTTGAGGTATTCAATGACATCGAACTCGACGTCGCGCTCGCGCAATATGTCGATTGCGCCGCGTGATTTCCCTCAACCGGGGTTGTGGTACAGCAGAATTTTTTCCATGTCGTTAGCCCTGTGCTACTCGACCAGTATAGCTTGGCCGACATCGGGTCACACGAAGCTTCTTATAATTAAGTGCGCTACAGTCGCGTCGGAGAAATAAGGTGAGGGAGCGATGAGCGAGACAGAGCAACGCATTGAGATACCGGATCCCTACTCGATTGCGCTTGATGAGATCGACGTCATGGATCCGCGGCTGTTTCATGAAGACAAACACTGGCGATATTTTGAGCGGTTACGCCAGGAAGACCCTGTTCATCTCTCTGAGCATGAGCGAACCGGCCGCTTCTGGTCGATTACGAAATTCGACGACATTATGGCGATTGACACCAACCATCGCCTATTTTCTTCTGCCCACGGCATCGCGTTGGGGCCACGCGTGGACTTGAATTCGCACGCCGAACCAAGCGCCTTCAATATGTTTATCTCAACAGATCCACCGAAACACGACGAGCAGCGAGCGACGGTATCCGCCGTGGTCGCACCTCCGAATCTCAAGCTACTTGAATCCACTATTCGGGAACGGGCTGGAGCGATTCTGGATGCGTTGCCCGTCGGCGAAACATTTGATTGGGTCGACACCGTTTCCATCGAGCTGACCACCCAAATGCTAGCAACCTTATTCGATTTCCCGTTTGAGGATCGACGAAAGCTGACGCGCTGGTCCGATGTTGTGACTGCAGGGCAGGAAGAAGGCATCGTCGAGTCAAGGGAAGAAGGTCGCCAAGAGATGCTCTCTTGTTTGGAGTATTTCACCCGGTTGTGGCATGAACGTGTTGGAAAGCCAGGCAACGATTTGGTATCGATGCTTGCCAATGGTGAGGCCACCCGAGATATGCAGCCGTACGAGTTTCTCGGCAATCTTTTGCTGTTGATCGTCGGAGGCAATGACACGACGCGAAACTCCATCACAGGTGGAGTGCTGGCCCTCAACGAAAATCCGTTCGAGTACGAGAAACTCAGGGCCGACCATGGGCTCGTACCGAATATGGTTTCTGAAATTATTCGTTGGCAATCGCCGATTGCCTATATGCGACGTACCGCGAACGAAGATTGTGAGGTCCGCGATAAACAAATCTTGAAAGGTGACCAACTCTTGATGTGGTACATATCG
Organism: Pseudomonadales bacterium; assembly: GCA_022448085.1. Classification (GTDB taxonomy): domain Bacteria; phylum Pseudomonadota; class Gammaproteobacteria; order Pseudomonadales; family Azotimanducaceae; genus UBA11889. The sequence goes on from JAKUTH010000024.1 coordinate 17,579, forward strand.
GGGAATCGAGACGAAGACTTCATTCCGAACGCGAATCAATTTCAAGTCGATCGACCCAACGCGCGCCATCATCTTGCATTTGGTTTTGGCATTCACCGTTGCATGGGTAATCGAATGGCGGAAATGCAATTGCGAGTGCTATGGGAAGAAATCATGAAGCGTTTCGAAACGATAGAGGTCGTCGGCGAGGCCCGCCGAAACTATTCAACCTTTATCCACGGTTTCCGTGAACTACCCGTTCGAGTCCACGCACTTTGACGAACTTTTCGGTTCTTGATCTCGCCCCCATCGTGGAGGGGAGTAACGCTGGACGGGCACTTGCAAACACCGTTGACCTGGCGCGTCATGCCGAGGCCTGGGGATTCACGCGCTACTGGCTGGCGGAGCACCATAACATGCAGGGTATTGCGAGTTCGGCGACCGCCGTTGTGATCGGCCACGTTGCCCAGGGGACGCGCTCGATTCGGGTCGGATCGGGTGGGATTATGCTACCCAACCACGCTCCGCTGGTGATTGCTGAGCAATTCGGTACGCTTGAGGCGTTGTTTCCGGGACGAATTGACCTCGGTCTTGGTCGAGCCCCGGGTACCGATCAGCAGACGTCAATGGCTCTGCGCCGGACCCTCCAAGGCGATATTGACGAATTTCCGCGCGACGTGATGGAGCTCAAGCACTACCTCGCCCCGCCGAAAGAGAATCAACGGGTACACGCCGTGCCAGGCGGCGGTGCCCAGGTACCGATATGGATACTCGGGTCGAGCCTCTACGGCGCTCAACTGGCGGCATTGCTTGGGCTGCCATTCGCATTCGCATCTCACTTCGCGCCCGCCGCAATGATGCAGGCTATCGATATCTATCGGTCGCGGTTCGAACCGTCGGAGCAGCAAGAACGTCCTCTCGTCATGCTTGGGTTCAACGTTTGTGCAGCTGAAACAGATGACGAAGCACGGTTTCTGCGAACTTCTGCGATCCAATCCTTTCTCAAGTTGCGCAGCGGGACTCCCGGTCGCTTACCCCCGCCAGTGGATGATCTTGAATTGACGTCCGTGCAACAGAAAATGCTTGATGAGATGCGCAGTGCTTCAGCCGTCGGTTCTGCCGAAACCGTTGCCAAGGAGATCGATCACTTTCTTTTAAAGACAGGTGCGGACGAACTGATTGTTTCGTGTCAAATCTACGAGCACCCGAAACGATTGCGCTCCTATGAGATTGTTTCTGAGGTGACGGGGTTGCAGACAAACGCGGCCGCGTAAGGAGCTGCCGCTGACGAAATCGTCAGAACGTAGGTGTATCGCTTTTCTCACGCTAGAATGAGGGTGCTCTTATGGCGGTTAACACGGCGGAAAGGATGAGCGAACAGATTGAACGTATGGGTCGAGGGTCGGGGTTTATCGCCGCGCTTGATCAAAGTGGCGGAAGTACGCCTAAGGCACTGCAGTTATACGGCGTCGATGATTCTGCGTATAGCTCGGATGACGAGATGTTTGACACGGTGCACGCGATGCGGACCCGCATCATGACGGACTCGCGGTTCACTGGGACCCATGTACTGGGTGCGATCCTGTTTCAAAACACCCTAGACCGAGAGGTTTTGGGTCAACCGACTAGTCAGTATCTGTGGCGGGAAAAGCAAATTGTCCCGTTTTTGAAAGTGGATTATGGGATGGGCGACCTGGCCGATGGTGTGCAAATCATGAAGCCGATTCCTGATCTGGACGAGAGGCTGATTCGGGCGAAATCTCTCGATGTGTTTGGTACCAAGATGCGATCGGTCATTAAAGAAGCTAACGGCGGTGGTATTGAGAAAGTAGTCGCCCAACAATTCGAATTTGGAGCGAATATTCTTGCACATGGAATGGTGCCTATTATCGAGCCCGAGGTCGACATCCATGCGATCGATAAGCAGGATTGCGAAAACCTCTTACGGGACAATTTACGAGTGCAGCTTGCGGGCTTGGACGGTGATCTTCCCGTGATCTTCAAACTGACCCTCCCTGAGACTGATAATTTTTATCAGGAATTCTGCGAGCATCCCAAAGTTTTACGAGTTGTCGCGCTTTCGGGGGGTTATTCTCGAGAAGAATCGAATAATAAATTGTCTAATAATCAAGGAGTTATAGCTAGTTTCTCTCGAGCTCTCACAGAAGGGTTGCAAGCCGGGCAAACTGTCGCGGACTTTTCGGCGATGCTGGGTTCGACGGTCGAGAGTATCGCCGCAGCGTCCGCCACTTGAGCTGTTGCTTTGGGCGAGATTTTTCCTCTACAACGAGTTTTACGAGACAGCCACGGCACCGCCATCGCAAGTGATCGTCTCACCGACGGTATAAGCGCCAGCCCGCGAACTAAGGAATATGGCGAGGCCGGCGATGTCTTCCATTGTGCCGACCCGGCCCCTTGGATTATTTCGACCAACGCTGTCCCAATCCGCCCCTTCGACCTTGCCGCCGAAGCCGACACCAGCGCTCAACATCCATGAGGGGAAGGGACCAGGAGCGATAGCGTTGACGATGATGTTTTCTTTCACCAAATGCGCGGCCATTTGTCGGGTGAGATGATGGACCGCAGCCTTCGCAGCACCGTAGGAGAAGTTATCGAAAACGGGTGTTTTAATGCCGTCGACCGATCCGATATTGATTACGCGGGCGGGATCTTCGGGGGTCGCAGATTGACGCAATAGCGGCAACATCTTCTGGGTGAGAAAAAAAATACCTTTGACGTTTGTATCCATTACTTTGTCCCACCCGCTTTCAGGAAATTCGTCGATGGGCGCACCCCAGGTGGATCCGGCGTTGTTGACCAGTATATCGAGTCGTTCCTCGCGCTTGGCGATCTCGTTATAAACGTTTTCGATGCCGCCAAGGTCGGAGATATCACCGGGTACCGAAACGCAATCGCCACCGTGTGTATTTGCAAGTCGAGCTGCAGTTTCGTCGCAAACGTCGGCTTTACGAGAGTTGATGTAGACGCGAGCTCCGTTGATGAGGAACCCTGCGGCAATCATCTCGCCAATTCCTCGAGAACCGCCGGTAACCAGAGCAGTCTTGCCTTCAATCGAGAACCAGTTCGACATAACTATCCCCCAAAGGGAGCCATCATAACGACCGCAGCATGGGTATTGGTAATCGCATATATGAAACTGATCAACCGAGTGTGCTCTCGTGGTTGATCAGAAATTGATCAAAGACGAAGGGTTGCAAATACGTGAGTTGGCAACAGCTTGCGTTTAGAATCGCGGTTCACTCGCCACGAGGCGCGATAATGAGCGAATACCGGAAACCAATACCTCGTCCAACACCAGAGACTCGGTTCTTTTGGGATGGATGCAAGGAGGGCAAACTGCTTTTGCAGCGATGCAAAGAGACCGGGAAAGCGTACTTTCCGCCCAGGCCCTTCAGCCCTTATACCGGGTCAACCGACGTGGAGATTTTTGAAGCGTCGGGAAAGGGCCGGCTATACAGCTACGTCATCAATGAACGACCTGCGCGGGGCTTTGAAGATGACGCCCCGTATGCGATAGCAATCGTGGAGCTCGACGAAGGCGTCCGCATGATGAGCAATATCGTCGATTGCGAGCAGACACCGGAAGCGTTGAAACTCGATATGCCTTTGGAAGTCGTATTTGACGAGATCAACGACGATGTCGCATTGCCGAAATTCCGACCTCAAGAAAGCTGAGCACAGCGCCGATTCGACTTATGGCCGGATACGACCACCTTACAATCGAGAAGAAGTGGCAGTCGTATTGGCGCGACAACAATACTTTCTTGACACGGGATGATCGTTCACTCCCCAAGTATTACGTCCTTGATATGTTCCCGTATCCCAGCGGCGTTGGTTTACATGTAGGCCATCCGAAAGGATTCGTTGCGACGGACGTCATGGCACGAGCCCGCCGGATGATGGGGTATAACGTCTTGCGCGTCATGGGTTGGGATTCATTCGGATTGCCGAGCGAGCGCCAAGCTGTGCACGAGGGTATTAATCCGCGCGAACTAACAGAACGAAACATCGCGACGTTCAAAGAACAGTTGACGTCATTGGGGCTCTCGTACGATTGGTCTCGTGAATTCGCTACTTCAGATCCCGAATACTACAAGTGGACGCAGTGGATATTTTTGAAATTGTTCGAACGGGGCCTAGCGTACGAGGAAGATGTACCGGTCAACTGGTGTCCGGCGCTCGGAACGGTACTCGCCAACGAGGAGGTTAAGGACGGCGTTTACATCGAGACGGGCGACCTGGTGGAACGTCGCTCGATGCGCCAGTGGATGCTTCGTATCACTGAATATGCAGACAAACTTCTCGATGGTCTTGATGATTTAGATTGGCCGGAAGGCATAAAAGAGTCCCAACGCAATTGGATTGGCCGGTCCGAAGGCGCGGCTGTGTTTTTCCCGATTAAAGGTTCCGACACACGAATCGAAGTATTTACTACGCGACCGGACACCCTATTTGGATGCACTTATCTTGTCTTAGCACCGGAACACCCATTGGTTTCGTCGGTCGTGGTGTCAGCGCAAGTGGATACCGTATCGTCGTATTGCAAAGAGGCGGAGCGCCGAAGCGAACGCGATCGGACGGCAGAGGCCGTGGATGATGAAAAAACCGGCGTTTTCACTGGTTCGTTTTGTATCAATCCTGTTAATGGGAAAGAGGTTCCGATTTGGGTAGCAGATTATGTGCTCGCGACGTACGGCACCGGCGCGCTATACGCGTGCCCGGCGCACGACGAGCGAGACTATGTGTTCGCGACGCGCTTTGGTCTTCCTATCGTCGAAGTAGTTCAAGGAGGCGACATCAATCGGTCGGCATACACCGGCGAGGGCGAACACGTCAATTCGGACTTCCTCGACGGTCTGGACATCGCGACGGCGAAACAAACCGTTATCGCTTGGCTCGAGGAGCAAGGATTGGGAAGTGGGCAAGTAAACTATCGACTACGCGATTGGCTGTTTAGCCGCCAACGATATTGGGGAGAACCCATTCCGGTGGTTCACGCGGAGGACGGCGAGGTCAGGGGCGTTTCAGAAAACGAACTTCCCGTGACGCTTCCAGAGCTTGATGAATATCGACCGACCGACGACGGTCGGCCACCACTTGCACGAGCGAACGAGTGGGTTGAGATTGAGGACCCAGAAACGGGTGCTCGATTAGTCCGAGAGACCAACACCATGCCGCAATGGGCGGGATCGTGCTGGTATTACTTACGCTTCATAAACCCGGACCGAGATGACGTTGCGTGGGATTCAGAAGACGAAAAATACTGGATGCCCGTTGATTTATATGTCGGGGGTGCCGAGCACGCGACATTGCATCTTCTGTACGCGAGGTTCTGGCACAGAGTGCTTTATGACATCGGTGTCGTTTCGACACCCGAGCCTTTTCAGGCGCTTTTCAATCAGGGAATGATCCATGCAACCTCGTATCGCGACGCGCGTGGCAAGTACTACTACGAGAATGAGGTTGAGAATCGCGATGGAGGTTGGCGAACGCTCGAGGACGGACGCACGATCGATGCACGTCGCGAAAAGATGTCGAAATCCAAATATAACGTGGTCAATCCCGAAGACGTGTGCTGTGAATACGGGGCAGATTCGTTGCGGCTATACGAACTTTTTATGGGTCCGCTGGAAGATGGGGGCGATTGGGATACGAACGGCGTTGCCGGTTGTCGTCGATTTCTGGATCGAGCCTGGCGGGTTTTCGATGAGGATAAATTAACGGACGAAGAGATCGAGGCGTTGGAATTGGAGAGAGTCCTGCACATTGCCATCCGCAACGTGACCGACGCGGTCAACTCGAAACGGTTCAATACCGCGATTTCCGACATGATGGTTTTTGTAAACGAGGCCACTCGATCGGCGGCAGTTCCAAGAAGTTGGTATGAAGCTTTCGTCGCGATCTTGGCGCCTTTTGCACCGCACGTTGCAGAAGAACTTTGGCAGGCATTGGGCCATGAAGATTCCATTACGTATGCACACTGGCCGACATTTGATGAGTCGAAAATCCGTACTAAGACCATCGAAATCGCGGTTCAAGTGAATGGCAAACTTCGAGCAACGCTCATCGTGGATGCGGACGCCGTTGCGGAAGATGTCGTTGCCGCGGCTAAGGCTCAACCTAACGTGCAAAAGTTCATTGACGGCAAGGTGATTCGCAAAGAAATCGTTGTACCGTCGAGGCTCGTGAACCTAGTTGTGTAATTCGTTTAACAGCGGCACGCGTAACGTACAACGCGGCGACTGCGAGCCGTTGTTACGTCCTTACGCGAACCGCGAGGGCGCGCGTGAGTCTTCGGCTCGTGTCCTGACGTCGATCAACACGGTTTTTCCGTCCGCATTGAATCGTTGCGCCTGCGTTAACGCTGGAGCCATCTCTTGGGGTTTTTCGACGACGATGCCTTCCGCGCCCATACCTTGGGCAATGGTCGCGTAGTTTCCTTGCATATGGGACACGCCGAATTGTTCACGGGCCGTTGGAAAACCACCGGGATAGGTCGCCATAATTCCGTTGTTCAGGACAATGGTTGTGATGGGTATGCCGGCGCGAGACGAGGTTTCAATATCGAGACCGGACATACCGAATGCGCCGTCGCCCATAAGGTTGACGCAAAATCGTTCAGGCATCGCCATTTTCGCCCCGATCATCAACGGGATCGAGAATCCAAGGTGCGTGGACTTGCCCCAGCCAACGTAACTGTGCGGCGTTGTCGCGGTGTAGAAGGGCACAATTTGGTCGCGGGGCGCGCCGGCGTCGTGCGTAACAACGCTGTTTTCGAGATCTAGGGTTTGCCCCATTTCGTGGATTACTCGGTACGGCGATAGGGGTGCATCATTGTTGGTGAGATAGGGACGCCAGCTTTCCATCCACTCCGCTCGTGACTTGGCGATGCGATCTTGAACGCCGGTGCTTCGGCCGTCTTCGCCAATCAATCCTTTAACGACGTCAAGGATTGCCGTAAGGGTTAGCCGGGCGTCGCCTGCGAGACCAATGTCCGCGACAGTGTCTTTGTTGATCTCGTCGATATTGATCACGGAGTGGATCAGGAATTTTTCGAGGGAGAAACGTTGTGCGTAAGGGGAAGAGGTCAGTGAGGCGCCGATGGCAAAAATGACATCGGCGCTATCAAGCCATTGTCGTGCAGGCCCCGTCACAGTGGATCCGCCCGCGCCCAGGGATAGTGGATGGCGTTCATCGAAGGCCGACTTGCCTGGCATCGACGTGTAGACAGGAATATCGAGTAGTTCTGCTAGCGCGCGAAGCTCCTCCGTCGCGCCCGCAGAGAGTACGCCCGCGCCGGCCCAGATCAGCGGATTTTTGGCCGCGACTAATGCCTTAGCGGCGTCGTCAAGGTCATTCGGTGATGGTTCGCTCAGTGCCGGCATTGGCGATGTATAAGGTTGCGCGCGTTCTGGAATGTCGGCCATGCAGACGTCGATAGGCATTTCGACCACCACGGGCCCGGGACTGCCCGACCGGAGCGCGTGAAACGCTCGTCGCATCACGTTGCCGGTTTGATCGGGTCGGCTGATAAATTCGACCTTCTTTACCACCGATTCCCAGGTCCGTGCTGCAACGAAATTAGGACGGATAAAGAGCATGTCGAGAGGGTTTCCGCCGGGTAAAACGAGGATGGGAACGTTATCGGCAAACGCCTGCGATAGCCCACCGATGGAGTTTTCCGCACCGGCTTGCGATTGCATGGCGACAACGCCAAAGCGTTTTCGATCGCACAATCTCGAAAACCCATCCGCGGCCATTACGGCACCCCGTTCGTGTCGAAAAGCCACGGGTCGGATGCCTTCTTTTGCCACGGCTTCAATTAACGGGTTGGACGGAAAGCAAGCCATCCACTCGACGCCCTCCTGCTTAAGGATGGAGGCGATGTACTCGATACTGTTCATGCTTCGGAACTCCTGCGGTCAGTCTTCAACCGTCGATTGAAGCCGTTCCTGTGCGTTCAGAAAGTCTTCCATGAACTCGTAGACCACGGCGCGTGAGGACTGAATCGAATTCATCAAGCCGACCCCTTGGCCCACGAACGAAGTTGCAAGTTGTTTTGCTCCCTCGTGCCCGCCTTCGGCAAGCTTTGTAACCTTTGCGAGCGGAGCTTCGCTAACCAGTGACTGCAACGGCATGGGTAGGGGGTTTGGGGCTTCGCCAGACTCCCATGCGTCAGTCCAGGGCGATCGGAGCTGACGCGAATATTTCCCCGTTCTCGCTTTCGAACGAACGGTCATGCGGGAGTCAGCCTGGATATATTTTTCTTTGATAATCGGCGACGTGTTGGCCTCCGCGACTGTTAGCCAAACGGATCCGGTCCAGACACCGTCTGCACCCATCGCCATGCAAGCAGCCATTTGTCGGCCAGTGACGATGCCGCCCGCCGCAAGAACAGGCACGTCGGAATCTTTGACCGCGCCACAAACTTCGGGAACCAGCACCATGGTCGAGACTTCACCGCAATGTCCACCAGCCTCGGTACCGGCGACGACGAGAAGATCAACGCCCGCATCCACCTGTTTTACCGCGTGCTCTTTTGCTCCCACGAGAGCGGCCGAGGCAACACCATGTTGTTGACACATTTCGATCATGTACCTCGGAGGCACCCCTAATGCATTGGCGATGAGTTTGATGGGGTGGGAAAACGCCACGTCGATAATGTTGGTGGCACGCCCCTTGGTGAGAAAGCCTCCGCCACCACCCTGCTGCTTTGCGTAAACATCTTTGGTGTCGATCTGATGTTGGGCAAGGATGTTGAGGGCGAAGTCTCGGTGTTCCTCCGGCACCATATTTAACGTTTCTTCTGGGCTGGTGTCGTCGGATATTGCGATACTCGTCGGCGCGATCAAATCAACCCCATAGGGCATTCCGTCGATGTGTTCGTCAATCCAATTAAGTTCGATCTCAAGCGTCTGCGCTGAATGACCTGCTGCACCGAGAACACCCATACCACCGGCTTTGGAGACTTCCACAACGACGTCGCGGCAATGCGTAAATGCGACGAGCGGAAAATCAATGCCGAGCATGTCACAAATTCGAGATTTCATTATTGGTTACCCCCCACTAAAATTACCCGTCGTCAATGTGCGACGGGAACACAGTCTGATCCCTATTCAATGATCATATCTAGGATCGTTACACAATTGCACGACTCGGCAAGCGGGAAGCGGTCGCTCTAGGGTTAACTAATTCCGGGCCGCGGGGGCTTATCGTCTGAAAATAGACGTTTGGGTTAACGCCTGGATTAGGCGTCCTGGATCCAAGATGCATCTCGCTTCTCTCGAAATGCCGCCATTCCTTCCGAAGCCTCATCAGAACGGAACATGCGTCCGCTCCACTCCGCGGTTTCGGTGAAGCCGTCTCCGATCGAGAGTTGTGCAACTCGACGAACTAATTTCTTGCATTCGACGACAGCAATCGGGCCCCCACGATTAATCATATCGACTTCTTCGTTCACGGCGGATACCAGTTGATCTTTGGGGACGGCGCGGTGCGCGAATCCCATCTCAACAGCTCGGATTCCACTAAATCGTTCGCCGGTGATGAACAGTTTCATCGCGTGATGTGTTCCAAGTTTAGGGATGCACACGACGGAAATGACGGCTGGAATCACCCCAATTCTCACTTCGCTAAAGCTAAATTGAACGTCTTCGCGAGCTATCACGATATCGGCCGCTCCAACCAGTCCGAGGCCGCCGGCGAACGCCGCTCCATTGACCGCAGCAATCACCGGTTTGTTGCTCTCAAGAATTTGCGTTAGCACCTGCGGATAGGGCACTGACTTGCGTCCCTCAATGCTTTCGCCGGGTGGACTCTTGAGGTCAGCGCCGGCACAAAAAGCTGGATCCGTACCCGTGATAACTATGCATCGCACCTTCGGATCGTCGTTGGCGACGAGCAAATGCTCGTAGAGCTCAAGTACCAAAATAGATGAGAGGGCGTTCCGATTTTCGGGTCGATTCAGGGTGATCCAGGCCGCTCCGTTCTTGACGGCATAAAGCGTTGCTTCTGTAGTTGCCACTATGATTCCTCTTCGTTTTCTTCGAATATGACCAAAATTTGGCCATTGTCGACTTGGTCACCTTCGCTAACAGGTACTTCTTGAACAACGCCATCGATGGGTGCAGTTATTCGATGCTCCATTTTCATGGCTTCGAGAATCACCAACAGCTGGCCCTCGGACACGCTCTCACCAGCTGATACTTCGGTCGCGAGCACCTTGCCTGGCATGGGTGCGTATAACCCTCCGGAAAATTCGGCTATCCCAGGCTTGGGGAACCGATCCAACTCGGTCAGTACCACGTCGCCCGTTGGGGCGTGCACGTAACGATTGGCATCGTCCTCCGAAACCGAAAAAGTTATTCGTCGTTGGTCGATGGCAAGGTCGATCTGGTTCCCGTTCACACCGTGCAAGGTTATGTGGTGATTTTCGCCACCGATGTTCATCTCAAAGGTACCGTCCCGTTGCGCGCGATACTCGAGGGCACATTCGTTATCGCCGACGGCGTACCGGACACGCTCCGGCGGCATCAGTGAATTTCGCCAACCAGTGGAGATGTGACGGAGTACTTTTGCGTTTTTTCGACGTCGATCTTGGGCGAATAAAGCCGCCGCGATGGCGGCGTCGCTAACTTCCGTGGGACTTGGTTCCCGGGTACGCGCGGGATTCACGCGTTCAATGAAGTCGGTCGTTGTATCACCTGCGATAAATGCGGGAGTGCGCAACGTGGCCACCAGAAAATCACGGTTGTTGGTGATGCCATGAAGTTGTGTCGTTTCCAGTGCTCGCGCGAGTTTGGCAGCCGCCTCCCGCCGCGTCGGCGCGTGCGCGATCACTTTGGCAATCATGGGGTCGAAATTTACACTGACCTCGCTACCGGCTTCGACGCCGGAGTCGAAACGGGCCTGCGACGATGGCTTCCATACTTGGATGGTTCCTGGCGAGGGGAGGAAATTCTTCGTCGGATCTTCGGCATAGAGTCGGGCTTCGATCGCGTGTCCATTGATCGTCAAGCTATCTTGGTCGTAACCGAGTTCTTCTCCCTCAGCGATTCTTAACTGTTCGCGCACGAGGTCAAGCCCGGTGATGGCTTCAGTGACTGGGTGTTCTACCTGTAGTCTGGTATTAACCTCCAAAAACCAAAAGTCCTTGCCGTCAAGCAAGAACTCGACCGTGCCGGCCGAGGTATATCCGATCTTTTGTGCCGCTTTGACCGCGGCGCTCCCCATTTTCTCACGGATTGCGGGAGTTACCGCGGACGAAGGTGCCTCTTCGATAACCTTCTGATGGCGGCGTTGGATAGAGCACTCGCGTTCAAATAGGTGTACTACGTTGCCGTGGGTGTCTCCAAGGATCTGTATTTCGACGTGTCGAGATGCGGTCAGCCATCGCTCAAGAAACACGGTGTCATCACCGAAAGACGCTTCAGCCTCGCGACGGGCGCTTTCGACGGCTGCCTCTAGATCAGCACCACTTTCGACAACGCGCATCCCACGACCGCCGCCGCCAGCCGCTGCTTTGACGAGGACAGGAAAGCCGATCGCTTCGGCCGCTTTTGCCAGGTCGTCGCCAACATTGAGCTCGTGCGCAGGTAGGGTCGGTACACCGGCGTCGGTCATTGCTTGTTTGGCGGATAATTTGTCGCCCATTTGTTCAATCGCGTGGGTCGGTGGCCCTACCCAAGTGATGTCACGCTTCATGATGGCTTCGGCGAAGCGGGCATTTTCCGACAAAAAACCGTAACCCGGATGTACCGCGTCTGCTCCAGAGGCAACGCAGGCCGCGTATACTTTTTCCGCATCCAGGTAGGTTTCTGCCGACGTCTGCCCTTGCAGTGCGATGGCACTATCCGCTTCGTGTACGAAGGGCGCGCGGGCATCACTGTCGGCGTAGATTGCAACAGTGGCGATGCCCATTTCATGTGCGGTACGAAAAATTCTTCGCGCGATTTCGCCGCGATTGGCGACCAATAAGCGCGTGATCGGTTTGATATTTACATCCGCCATGTGCCGAACTCCTTGGTGCCTTTGACGGCGTCGTTTGCAACTGCTGATAGCGCGAACCCGACAACGTCGCGTGTGTCTCTTGGATCGATCATGCCGTCGTCTGATACCCGCGATGTGGCGAAGAGACCCTTCGATTGTTCCTCAGCGTTGGCCATGACGGCGGCTTCGCGCAGAGAGTTCGCTGCTTCGTCGAACTCCGCCCCGCGTCGCTCGGCGGATGCTTTTTGGATAATGGTCATCACGCCCGCCATTTGTTCCGGGCCCATGACGGCTATTTTGGCGGTGGGCCAAATGAAGGTGAATTTAGTCCCAAACGCTCGGCCACTCATACCGTAATTCCCGGCTCCGTATGAGGCCCCGACGATCACGGTGATGTGCGGAACGGTCGAATTCGTCACCGCATTGATCATTTTTGACCCATTCTTGGTAATGCCGCCCTGCTCAAAGTCCGTGCCCACGACGTAGCCGGTAATGTTGTGAAGAAACAACAATGGCACGTCGATTTGATTGCAGAGTTGGATAAACTGCGACGCCTTTTCTGAGGACTCGGACATCAGCGCACCGTTGTTACCCAGGATGCCAACGGGATATCCGTGAATAGATGCCCATCCGGTCACCAGTGTAGGTCCATACCGAGGCTTAAATTCTTCGAAACGGGAACCGTCGACGACGCGGGCAACGACCTCTCGTATATCAAACGGTTTTTTGAGGTCCTCGCCGACGATACCGAGAAGTTCCTGCCGATCGTGGATAGGTGGGTCCGCTGGCATGCTTGGTCCCGGACCAAGTTTTCGCCAGTTGAGGTGTCCCACGACTTCACGCAGCAAGCGAATGCCATCCATTTCGTTCTCTGCAAGATAGTCTCCGAGCCCCGACGTAGAAGTGTGCATGTCAGCGCCGCCCAGACTTTCCGGCTCCGCATCTTCGCCCGTTGCCATTTTCACGAGTGGTGGCCCGCCAAGCGAAACCATCGCCTGGTTCTTGACGAAAATGTTGTAGTCGCTCATTCCCGGTTGGTAGGCGCCGCCCGCGGTTGAAGCGCCGAACACTAACGAAATGGTTGGTATCCGCATTTTCGATAGCTCGGTGATCTCATAAAAGAGGCGCCCAGATTCGGCGAAATGTCCTTCTACACGAAGAAGTGGATCGACGGGTGTGCCGCCCCCGCCGCCACCACCCCCGCCGCCGCGCAGATCGGCGCCAGCGGACTCGACGAATTGCACGTACGGTAGACGGTTCTCACGGGCGACTTCCAATCCGCGCATGAGCTTTTTCGAGTTGAAATGATTAAAGGCCCCGGCGCGGACAGACGGATCGTGGCCAAGAATGACACACTCGACGCCCTCGATAACGCCCACGCCGACGACGAAACCGGAGCCTATTGCTACGTGCGAACGCCATGCCGCGAGGGGACTGATTTCAAGAAAGGGCGAATCGGGATCAAGCGCCCATGCGATTCGCTCCCGGATTGGCATCTTATTTCGTTTGGCAAGGCGTTCTAGCGCTTCGGCCCCACCACCTTGGGCCGCTTCGGCGTATAGCTCGTCCATTTGCTCTAGCTTCGCGGTCATTTCTTCTTTGTTCTGTCGGAACTGCTCGGAACGTGTATCCAGCTGCGATTGAAGTACTGCCATGATCTATTCCTCTAGCTACTTGGCGTAAGCACGCTGAAACGCATCCCGTTCAGCAATGCGATCCCAGTACTTTTGAATATTAGGTGTAAAGGCTTCTTCGATGTCGAGAGATTTTGCTAATACCAATGCGTACACGATGCATATGTCGGCAATCGTAAAACGCTGTGCACATAGGTACTCGCGTTCCGCGACTGCTTCGTCGACGCATCGGAGCCGGGCAAGAAACCATTTTCGGTAATCGTTGGCAACCTGCGGGTTTCTCTTCTCTTCGGGCTCTAATTGCGTGTAACGGAGCACCAGTGTCTGCGGAAACGTCAAGGTGGCATCGCTTCGATGCAACCAATTTAGATACGCGCCGTAGTCTGGTTCCTCCCGAGATACCGCGAGATCTGTCGGACCGTACGAATCGACAAGGTATTGGCTGATAGCGGCCGATTCCGTCATGACGACATCGCCGTCGACTAAACAGGGGACAGTGCCGAGTGGATTGACTTGGAGATACTCCTTTGCCAGATAGCGGGGCGGAAACGGTAACGTGATGAGTTCATAATCAAGGCCCATTTCTTCTAACGTCCATAGCGGACGCATCGAGCGGGCGCGCTCGCAGTGATAAAGTTGAAGTGTCATCCTCCCTCCTAGTACGCGGTTCGAATGGGCAAGCGGCTCCTTTTGGGGGGCGCGTTTTTGCGGTGTCGAACTTGGATGCTGCCTTTACGCGGAACTTGGTCGCGAAAGTGCATCGCCCTCTCTCCAAGGAGAGATCTGTCCCTCGTAAACGCTGGGCCCGTTCCTGAAGTGTGCGGCCTCTTCGAACGTCTCGACGAATGGCATATCGTTTGGGTAGCACGCTTCGTCTCTCGGGAGCGGTCCGGCTTTGGACACGTGCCCGCGAAGCGGGTGTCCCACAACCTCCTCGGCGATGCAAGCTGCCTCGATAACCTTGTCGAGGTCGTAGCCCGTCTCTACGCCCATTTCGTGACAGAGGTTAACGAAATCTTCGGTAGGAACGTGTCCCGCCGCGCGACCGTTGCCACAATATGGACAGCCACCCATGCCGCCAAGGGACGTGTCGAATTCAGTCGCGCCAAGCAGTAGAGCCTCGTAATAGCTAGCGATCGTCGCACCACGCGTATTGTGCAAGTGCATGTGAAAGGTCTCGACGTCAGGATACTTGTCCCGGATAGTGGTAATGGTTTCGCGCACCGTGTGCGGCATGTTCCATCCCATTGCGTCCAGAAAGGAAACGCGATCGACCTTGATACCGGCGTTTCCCCATTTGCTCATCATGAGGTCAATAAGATCCATTCGTGTCTCAAGCGAAAAAGGCCCTTCGAAGTTAGATCCAAATGGATTACCTACCGCGATCGAGCCTGCTTCGGCACCAGCTTCCTTCGCCGAGGCGACCGACGCGTCCATGGTTGCGATTTGTTCCGCTTGGGTACGGTTGTAATTGCGTCGAGCAAAGGTGTCACAGAGTTCGACATGGGTACCAAATTTACGACCGCGGACGTTGATTTTGGGGAAATAGCCATCGGCTCGGTCAAACCCGCGTTTGTTAAACACGGCGGCCGTGTAGTTGATCCCCGGTTTTGGAACGAATGCATCGGCTAGTTCATCGATACACGCCATTGACGGTGTCCACTTTGGATGCGCAAACGAACCAATGGATATGTTTTTCGAACCCATTTCGCCGATGGCGTCTAGGAGTCTCAGCTTTTCCGATACGGCAATATCCGGACTTTCGATCTGAAGTCCCTCCCGCATCGTGTCGTCGAAGATGTTGACGAACTTCGGTAGTAAGTTACTCATGTCGCTCGCTTTCCCCTAATGTCTTATCTCCATATTTAGCAAGCGCGGGACCGTTTTAGCAAGCGCGTGGCGCGAAGCGTATACAAACGGGTAGGGTACAGTCGGAATCGAGTTCGATATGCTCGCTGGACGTTTGATTTGATAGATTCGAGCGAGAATTACTCCGGGAGGTGTCGTGAACGCAGTCGATATCATGATACGTAAAGCCGAATCGATGGCGAAGGTACTCGAGACTCGTGCGTTGGTCGCCGAACGCAACGGAAAACTTCCTGAAGAGACGGTGCGTGAACTCTCGGCTGAAGGGTTGTTTAGTTTGGTGAAGCCGGCTGCGCATGGTGGCAAGGAGCTAAACGCGGCGGCCGTATTAAAGGTATGTTCGGCGTTAGGGAAAGGATGTGCCTCAACCGCCTGGGTCGGATGCGTTTATAACGTTCATCACTGGGTGGCGGCGATGTATCCCGAGCAGGCACAGGGGGAGTACTTCGGACAAGACGACGTGCTGTCTTCGGCGTCGTTTGCTCCTTCCGGGACAGCGACCGCCACTGAGGGTGGTTTTTGTGCGACCGGGTGCTGGTCTTTTGCTTCGGGCGTCGATTATGCCGATTGGTGTTTTTTGACCACGCTAGTTAGTGAGCCGCACGACGGCGATCCTACGGGACCATATTTTTTGATGGTTCCTGCGGCCGACTATCAGATTGACCATGACTCATGGCAGGTGTCAGGGCTTCGAGCCACGGGTAGCAAAGACGTTGTTCTCGATGAAACGTTCGTGCCGATGCATCGGGCTTGTTTCTTGCCGTCTCTTTTGTCGGGAAATAGTCCGGGCTCAAAAATTCATCGAGGTTCTCTCTTCCACGTACCAGGGCATCCGTTCCTGGTCGCTGTATTAGCCACACCGGTCCTTGGAGCGGTTCAGCGGGGCGTCGAGTTGTTTCGTGACCGAATTGTTGAGCGGCGTTTCTCGCTCACCGGCCAACGGCAAGCTGAGCAACCGGCTGCAAAAGTGGCACTAGCCGAAGCCGATGCCTGCGTGACGGCTGCCCAAGCGCTTTTGGAGAACACATTTATTGCCATCGAAAAGCTTGTCCCCGAGGCGTCACGGGTACAACAAGCGCGGATTCCGCGCGATACGGCGTTTGCAATGCAACTACTGGTCCGGGCGATTGATATAGTGTTCGAGAATGTTGGCGGTGCGGCGTTGCAAGAATCCAACCCGATCCAGCGGATATGGCGGGATGTCCATGCAGCCAACGCACATGCCGCGGTCAATTGGAACACGCAAGCACTTGCCTGGGGTGAGCTTAGTCTAGACGATGTGAATTAATTGGCGCGGATTGTTTTTACACATTCAAAAGGGGGCGTGCGATGACGATGGAGGGAAATGGGAATTCGATTGGGCCGCTCATTGATGCGGATGGACATGTACTCGAACCGGCTGATACCTGGCAGAAGTACATAGACCCTAAATTTCAAGACCGCGCGATTCGGATCGAGTTAGATGCAGATGGCCGTGAACGTTTACTGTTCGATAACAAACCCTTCGAATTTTTGAAAGGCAATCTTGGTGGGCTTGGAGGAATTGATCTCGAGAAAGGAGGACTTGGCGTCCAGACGGGCGACTATACCTATGCCGAAGGATCGCCCCCTGGTGGATACGACCCGGCGGCGCGCATTGAGGTGTTGGACCAAGAAGGGATCGACCGGGTGCTCTTATACCCAACCATCGGTATTTGTTGGGAGGGCAACGTTTCGGACCCTTCGCTAGCGACGGCGTATACGCAGGCGTACAACCGGTGGATTGTTGATTTTTGCAGTCATGATCCTCATCGACTGTACCCTATCGCACATATTTCCCTTATCGACCCGGAAGGGGCCGTTGAAGAAGTCGTCCGCGCGAGAAAAGCTGGGTGCGTGGGGGTCTATCTGTCGCCCGACCTTGAGGCCAGGGGCGGCAAAGCGTTCATCGATCCAGCATTCGATCTTTTTTGGAGTACCGTTCAGGATCTTGATATGCCCGTAGGGTTTCATGTCGTTGTTCGTGACAACCCCGCGTTCTCTCGATTCTCGACACCCGGTACGCCGGGAGATGGACTATTTTTCTTCGCGTTTTTAGCGATCGATGTAATGGCTGCTTTTACGTCCATGATCTCGTCGGGGATTCTGGAGAAATATCCTCGACTGAAATGTTCCGTATTAGAGGCTGGTGGAAACTGGATTTCGGCCTGGCTGGATCGGATGGACCACAAGTATGAAGTCATGTCTTCTGTCGTGCCGTTGTCGATGAAACCGAGTGAGTATTTTTTCCGACAGTGCCTGATCGCGATGGACCCTGACGAAGGGATGAACGCTGAGGTCATCGATCACATCGGAGCCGATTATGTGATCTGGGCTTCGGACTACCCTCACATTGATGCATCGTACGGGGTGGCGAAAGAAATGATTGAAAGCGTTCAATCGCTGTCACTCGATGCTCAGCGGAAAGTCCTAGGGGGTAATGCTATACGTTTCTATGGACTTCCTGATTGACCACGCTTGGTTACGGTAAAGGAGAGCGACACGAAAGTTGGCTGGGCCTTCTCGAGGAGGACATCATTGAGCCCGACCTGCCCATTATTGATCCCCACCATCACCTTTGGCATCGCCCGGACAGTACGTACCTGCTACCCGAACTGGTAGCAGACGTAACATCAGGTCACCGCGTAACTGCTACGGTATTTGCCGAATGTCGGTCGATGTATCGGGCGTTCGGGCCCGAGCATCTAAAACCTGTCGGCGAGACCGAGTTCGTTGTGGGAATCGCAGCAATGAGCGCCAGTGGTATATATGGCGACGCAAAATTATGTGGCGTTTTTTTTGGTGGCGTGGACTTTCTGGCCGAAGATGGAATCGGAAGAACCATAGAGGCGCATACCTTACGAGGAGGTGGCAGATTTCGAGGGGTACGACTGTCGTGTGGGTGGGATGCGGATCCCAGAATCCCGAACATTACACCGAACGGGGGCTTACTGGCCGATTCGAGGGTGCTAAATGGAATCCGTTTACTGGCGTCGCGGGGCTTGTCCTTGGACGTTTGGTTATACCACACGCAGCTTCTAGAACTGGCTACGTTATTGGATGAGTGTCCGGGTATCGTGGTTGTTCTCGACCATGTTGGTTCGCCCATCTTAGGAGGTGGTTACAAAGACAAGCACGATGAAGTTTTCGCGGACTGGCGAAAATCCTTGGCGGAAGTTGCCAAGCGACCCAACGTATTTGTTAAGTTGGGCGCGTTACCGATTCGGAGGCCGATCGAAGCATCGTCGAGATCAAAACCGCCTAGCTCCGTCGATGTTGCCGAAAGCTGGCGACCTTGGATCGAAACGTGCATCGAACTTTTCGGCCCGTCACGGTGTATGTTCGAAAGCAACTTCCCGGTCCAAAAGAACTGGTGCAGTTATGCTGTGGTATGGAATGCATTCAAACGCCTAACGACGGCTATGAGCCCGGACGAAAAACTGGATCTATTTCAAGGAACGGCGTGTCGAGCCTATCGAATTTTGGAGTAACCGTTGATCGACGATAGTCACCACAAGCATAACTTTCATACCCACACGTTTCGGTGCAAGCACGCGAAAGGAGATGTTGACGATTATTGTCGGCGGGCGCTTGAACTTGGAATGGAGACGCTTGGTTTTTCTGATCACACGGCATTGCCTGACGACCGTTGGCTTGTGGCTCGGATGCCGTACGCAGAACTCGATAATTATGTTGCAGCCATTGACCGCGGTCGTGTCGACTTTCCAAAACTCAAAATATTAAAAGGCATGGAGTGCGAATACGTGCCCGCATTTAGAGCCTTTTACTCAGATGAGCTGATTGGTCAATACGGGTTCGAATTTCTCGTGGGAGCGTCACATTTCTTCCTTGCTGACGGAGAATGGGTGGGCACGTATGGTGGAACGACCGACGCTGCTAGTCTTCGAGCCTACGCGGACTACACAGTCGACATGATGCGCTCAGGATTGTTCGATTTCATCGCACATCCCGACCTTTTTGGTAACTGTTATGCAACATGGGATGCCGACACGGCCGCGTGCTCAAGAGACATTTTGGAGGCAGCACGCGATCTTGATGTAGGCATGGAGATCAATGCCCTCGGTATGCGCAAGCAGGCACGCCAGAAGGCCGAAGATCCGTTCCCGTTGTACCCGTGGAGACCTTTTTGGGAACTCGCAGCGGAGGTTGATGCCCCAGTGATCGTCAATTCTGATGCACATCGCCCGGAGGATTTGCAGGGATTGACGGGCCAAGCGTATGGGTTACGCGAAGAATTAAAATTGAGAGAAATGGATATCGAAGCGTTGTGCGCGCGCGGACATTGATCGACGTGTGTCGCGATCGTAAGAATACAAACCTAGGAGCTGCCGCATGCAAATAGAACAGATTTGGACCGGGAACGCTTACCGCAATTTCAATTATGTGTTGGCCTGCGATGACACTGGAGAAGCGCTTGCCATCGACCCTCTGGATCACGAGAAATGCCTTGCGAGGGCGCGTGATCGTGGATGGGAGATTACCCAGATTCTCAACACGCACGAGCATGGCGATCATACTGGCGGCAACGCGGCAATGGTCGATGCGACAGGCGCTAAGGTCCTCGCGCATCAGAATGCTGGATCGAAAATTGACGGCATGGATGTCGGGTTGGAAGCCGGGGACGTCGTGAAAATCGGGCGCAGCGTTGAGCTTGTCGCGCTCGATACGCCGGGACACACCATGAGTCATATCTGCCTATTGGCGCAAACCGATACACCGGCGCTATTTTCCGGCGACACCTTATTTAATGCGGGTGCGGGAAATTGCCATGGTGGAGGTCACCCCGAAGAGCTTTATGAAACGTTTGTGTCACAACTAGATCGGTTGCCGGCGAACACGGAGATTTATCCGGGCCATGACTACATCACGAATAATCTGGCTTTTACGCTGGACCGTGAACCGGACAATCAGGCGGCTTCGCGGCTGCTCGAAGAACTCGAAGGATCCTACGATCCAGCGAAACCCCTAGTAACTTCGCTTGAACTCGAACGTGACATCAATACGTTTTTTCGCCTAACAAGTCCTACGGTTATTGAACAACTCCGGGAGGCGTTCTCCGATTTACCCGAGCGACCGTCACCGAAAGAGGTATTTCTTAAACTGAGAGAATTGAGGAATAGTTGGTAGAGCAACTACAACACCGGATGATTTATGCCTCGTAAATTTTACGATCAGTGCGCAGAGTTATTAAAAATGGCGATTCGGTACGTGGAACAAGGCGGTTCGAATGAATAAAGCTATCGCTATGACCTTGATGTTGGCGTGGCCAGCAGGATTACAAGCGGAGTCTTGGGTCCTCGACAACGAATCCTCCCACTTGAACTTTGTGACCGTCAAAGCTGGAGATTTAGCCGAAGTCCATCGGTTCAGAACATTATCTGGGGAAGTCTCGGTCGATGGCACCGCAGAAATTTCCATTGACCTTGCCAGCGTGGATACGCTCATACCGATTCGCGATGAACGGATGCGCGAACATCTTTTCCAAACCATTCAGTTTCCGAAAGCAATTGTGTCGCTCCAGTTCGATCCAGAACAGATCACGTCGATCGCCGAAGGGTCCAGCGAAACGTTATCACTCGACGGTGAACTGACCATGATGAACCACCGAATCCCCGTTCGTACGGATGCGCTTGTCGTGCGGCTGACGCCGACACGGGTGCTCGTTGTTAGCCGTAAGCCGGTAGTCGTCCACGCGGCGAGTTTACGATTGGTGGAAGGCATCGAAAAGCTGCGTGAAATAGCCAGCTTACCTAGTATCAGCAAGGCTGTGACGGTCAATTTCGCCCTTTCTTTCGTAATGCTATAACGAAATTTCCGGGCGTTTAGAGCAATTCCTCGGCTAGAAACCTGAGCGTGTCCATGTCTCGCGTTCCGACATTCAATTGGGTGACTGGACTATCTTTCCATGCTTCAAGCCGCTCTCGTATGCGTTCT
>JAKUTH010000025.1 GCA_022448085.1 Pseudomonadales bacterium
CTGTCAGGGCTCAAGACCGATGGTCTTTTTCCCACACCGGCCTGGGCAGAAGTCCGGAAACTCGATTTCGATGCGCGACTGGCCGCGATACGAGATGAGAATATCCGTCTAAAACTCGTCGATGAAGCCAAGGGTATGCCCTATCTACTTGAAACAACGAAGAACTATTACTGGCTAGGCGACGCTGACCAGCCTACCTACACACGGGGGCCCGATGAGAGTCTTGCAAGTATCGCCAAGGCAGCGAGCGAACATCCCGTGGAAACGTGGTTGCGGTACATGCTCGAAAGCAATGGTGAAACATTATTTCACGTCCGTTTCTTCAACCATGATCTGGACAAAGTAAATACATTCTTGCACGCCGATTGGGTTCTGCCAGGCATTGGTGATGCCGGTGCCCATGTGAGTCAGATCATGGACTCCGGTTGGACTTCGTTCTTACTCGGTCACTGGCATCGAGATCAAGGAACCTTCAGTCTGGCGGAAGCCGTTCGAAAACTGACCAGCGCCCAGGCAAGAGTGATCGGCCTTGACGACCGAGGAACGCTTGCTGCCGGGAAAAGAGCGGACATAAATGTCATTGACGTAAATCGCGTCGCCGAACGGCAGCCCCAACTTGTGCACGATTTTCCCGAAGGCGCACCACGTCTGATCCAAAAGGCCGTAGGGTATCAAGCCACCGTTTGTAACGGTCACGTTATCCTTGAAAACGATGAACATACGGGGGCGTGTGGAGGACGTGTGCTGAGGAATTCGGCTAGTGCCTAATTACCGTAACTCGTGGGTCTTCGAGTGGTTATGATTACAGTTTGATTAAACCGCTGTATCCGAACTTGAACGGTCAACTGCCGACACCGGTACGTTGCAATCGTGCAAGCGCGGCGATGGTCGTTTGTACTGCATTGAGGTGGCGTTCGCGGGCAAATTCCACGTAGAGCGGATCATCGTTCAACAATACACAGCGGGGTCGCCTCACGTTGGCGCACTTGAACGCTGTCTCACGTCCGAAGTTGTTGCCCGCAGCTCCGTATTCTCCAAACGACCCGGGGTTCACATCCGGTTTCCAGAAAACTTCCCAAGTGAACGGTAATCCCTCGATGTCCCCTTTCACCGCGCTGAACGTAGTTTCTGCCGTGAGGCGTAAAAGGTCTTGGTAACCGGTATCCAAGGTATCCTGGATGATCCCTCTAACTTGAGTGCAATCGGCGCCGAGCCGTTGGTTGAGATCAACTTCATCGATCGGAAATTCGTCGAAACGATCACCAACGTTCAAGCGCCACCAACGTGATACAAACACTGGAACCACGTGAGCCGGCGACGTCATGTCCTGCAAATGATTGACGACACGGCCAAGGTTGGAATACCGATCCGCAAGACTGTTCGATCGATCAAGATTCCCTACAAGCTGCTCGAAACCTTCGTGCAAACGCGTTTCAACAACCCACATCAAACTGCGGGGTGTTTGATCGTCTCGATTATAGAAATTCCAACGAAAGAGTCCGCGCCAAAAGCCACCGTCCGCTTGCTCTACGTTGGCCTTCGCCATGTAACGTGTTTGCAGTGCCGAGAGGCGCAAATCGTCGTCGTCGATACAGTTGTTATAGTGCCGCACTGCGCTAAAGGTCAGTTGCTGGTGTATCGGTCCTTCATACGCGTGCGCACCCACTTGCCCAACAACAAAGATGGTCAAGCCCAGCAAAATACGGACGGCGTGTCTCAAATAGTTCTAGCAGAGCAGACAGAACATCGGCGAACCATCGCACTTCTCTGCACGCCCGCGCAAGCCTCGCTTACGCAGTAGTATTCACCGAAATCGTTTGGCACACTCGACCGTCTGGGTAAAAGGTAAAAGGGATCCAATAGATGAAAGCTGCGGTTTTGAGGGAAGTAAATAAGCCTTTGGAGATAGAAGAAGTGCAAACGGCGGACCCGGGTCCGCGCGAAGTCCTGGTGCGTACCGTAGCCGCAGGCGTTTGTCACTCGGACCTCCACTTTCAGAACGGCTCCTATCCATACCCCCTGCCCGTTATTTTGGGCCACGAGTCGGCCGGAGTCGTCGAGGCAGTAGGGTCCGACGTCAAATATGTTCAGAGCGGCGATCACGTCATCACCTGCCTATCAGCGTTCTGCGGTCACTGCGAATATTGTCTAACAGGACAAATGTCCCTCTGTCAGGAGCCCGAGTTACAGCGTAAAGCTGACGAGAGCCCCCGGCTCGCCCAGGAAGGAACGCCCATCGCTCAATTCCTAAACCTTTCGTCGTTCGCGGAATACATGCTGGTCCACGAACACGCTGTCGCCAAAGTTCGGGAAGATATGCCGCTTGATCGTGCCGCATTGATCGGTTGCGGCGTCACCACGGGCGTCGGTGCCGTAATTCATACAGCGGCAGTTGAGCCGGGATCGACTGTAGCCGTGATCGGTTGCGGCGGAGTCGGGCTCTCATGCATCAACGGTGCCGAAATTGCCGGTGCGAGTCGGATCATCGCGGTGGATACCATTGCTAGTAAACTTGAACTCGCACGAAAATTCGGGGCCACTGAGGTAGTTAATGCCACTGATAACGACCCCGTTGAGGCGGTCCGCGAATTGACCGGCGGTGGTGTCCACTATGCCTTTGAGGCAATCGGTCTCAAAGTAACCACCGAGCAGGCATTCAAGATGATCCGGGCGGGCGGCTGTGCCACCGTTATCGGGATGATTCCCGTCGGTACCATGGTCGAAATTCACGGCCCCGAATTCTTGCGAGAGAAGAAACTCCAAGGATCGAACATGGGGTCGAATCGGTTCCGAGTAGACATGCCCCGATATGTCGAGTTCTACCTCGCCGGCAAACTGCATCTCGACGACATGATCTCGAGCCACATCAAGCTCGAGGATGTCAACGATGCATTTGCACAGTTAGAGACTGGAGAAGTCGCGCGTAACATCATTATGTTCGAGTAGGGATACAAAACCCTATTACATAAATCGCTTAATCAAGCGCCGGGTCCAAACCAACTGGAGGAGTGGATCAAGCCAGCGATAAAGACGGCCCGAGATGTAAACGCTCCTACCGCGTTCAGCGGCTTTGAGCCCCTCCTCGACAACGACTCCCGCGTCGTACCAGATGAACTTCGGCATCCGTTCTTTTCTTTCCATCATACCGGCTACTTCGTGAAATTCAGTGTGAGTAAAGCCCGGGCACAATGCACAAACGCGGACCCTGCATTATTTACGAGAAAGTCGACACGCAATCTGAGCTCACGTACAAAGTCAAAAATCAGCGCGGGCGCCTCCGGCGCGGATAGGTCCGCAGCGAACACATTGGCCCGTACTCCAGCATCGTGAGCTAATCGATCGGCCAACTCACTAAGTCGTTCTGATCTACGCGCGACCAATATGAGATCGAGGCCTCTGTTTGCTAATTGCCGTGCGAACTCAGCGCCTAGACCCGAAGATGCGCCCGTCACGAGAGCCGTGCGCCGATCCATCGTCACTCCCGAACTCCGCCGTGGCCTGAACTATCGAATCGATAGTTCACCGTAACGCCCCGAACGATAAATACGAAGTCTCAACACGGCATCGGCTTTGAACGCGCGCCATAGCCCGCCGACATCGTGAATGCGCCGCCGATTCGCTGCAACAATGACATCGCCATCCTCAAGTCCATACGCGTATGCCGATCCATTAACGTCGACTTCGCTGACTAACACACCGCCCCCGCCCTTCGGATCCGATTCGTCGCGGAAGTCGTTAAACACGGCACCCGCCAAGCGGTCATCCAGGCGGTCACCGGCTACTCGCGCTACCACATCGTCCTTCATCACAACGCTATAACGGCGGGCTTCATTGTCTCGAACGACGTCGACCTCCAACGTATCACCAATCATGGTGACCGCTGCCTGGCTTCGGTAATCGCCGACTTTTCGCGCTGTCCGGTTAGCGAGATGGGTAATAACGTCGCCCGTTCGAAGACCGGCACCATCTGCTGCGCTGCCGGGTTCGACGTCCATAACGACCACCCCCTCGATGAGCCCCGTCCCAAAAGCTGCGGCGAGATCAGGATTTAGGGTCGCTACGTCTAGACCGATCCGACCCCGTCGCACCTCCCCATGATCAATCAATTCGCGCATGATCACCGTGACGATATTGCTCGGTATCGCAAACCCAATGCCGACGTTACCACCACCCGGCGCGATGATTGCCGTGTTGATCCCGACCACGGCCCCTTTGAGGTCCACCAGCGCACCGCCCGAATTACCCGGATTAATGGAGGCATCTGTCTGAATGAAGTCTTCATACCCTTCAATGCCGAGACCGCTTCGCCCAAGGGCGCTGATGATTCCCAACGTAACGGTTTGCTCAAGTCCAAACGGATTACCTATCGCAACCACAAAATCCCCCACCCTCAACGCACTCGAATCGGCGAAGGGAAGTGCCGTAAGTCGGTCGCTCTTGACCTCCAAGACGGCGAGGTCGACCTGGGTGTCGATACCGATGAGCTTCGCTGGAAGCGTCCTGCCATCAGCCAGCGTAACGTTGATTTCGTCTGCCCGATCAACGACGTGGCTGTTGGTGACAATGTACCCACCTTCCGCATCAACGATAACGCCGGAACCCGCACTTTGTGACCGGCGTAAACGACGTTCCGGCACATTGAAAAAGCGACGGAAAAACGGATCCTGAAGAAGCGGACTGGTGACTGACACCGACGCGTACGTGGCAATGTTCACCACCCCAGGGGTGCTTGCTTCGAGCATCGGTGCGAGCGAAGGCATCGGTTCGCCGCCGCTTAACACCCCTGGTAACGCGGCGTGCTGGGGAGTCGCGAAGAGGCAAAAGGCCGCAACGCAAAAGCAAACAATATGTACAGATCGCGGTTTCACGAATTCAATTCCTCGCTTCAAGTTTCTACATCCACCACCGGGCCTGCACTACAAAAAATGAAGAGGGCAACGATTGAGCAGACACCAGCAACACCAAACGATGTCGTGTAGGAAAACGATTGATACAAAAGCCCTAGCGCCAACGGTCCTCCGGCAACACCCAAGGTTGTCAAGGCATAAGCAGCCGAATAGACCCTGGGATACCTCAAAACTCCGTACACTTTCACGAGTAGCAAGGGTTGCAGCATCAACAAATTCCCGACCGTAAACCCGAAAAGTATCGTACCTCCCAACGCCGAGAAACTGTTGTCAGCAAACGCAAGCACGGTCAAACCCATCCATTGTCCGACAATATTCAATATCGTGAAGAGCCGTATTGGAAACCTCGTTACGATCCATCCGCCGAGAAGTCTACCGACGATGCTCGTCGCCGCAAGAACGGATACAGACGCTGACGCCGTCGCAAAACCGGCGACTTTCTCCAAATGATTGATGAGATGAGCGATCGCCCCTACCTGTGCGCCCATGATGAGTATGTAGGCGATCCCCGAACCAACGAAAAAGCGCGAACGAACGGCATGCCAGTCCAACCAAGGGTGAGGTGCACCGATATCGCCACTCCTTTTTGTTCCTTCGGGCCATCCACGTACTACGGTGAGGGCAACCACCGAGATTCCCACAAAGAAAATTAACCCGAACCACGGCAAAGCCAACTCAACACCGAGGTTTCGAATCACAACCGCTGATATTGGCGTCAATACCACACCACCTGTAGACAACCCCGTTGAAACAACCGCCAACGCGACGGATCGTTCCGGTCCTGGAAACCATCGGGTCACGATCGTGGTGCCTGGAATCAAGGAAACCGCGGCATTACCCAGGCCAAATACCGCGTAGAGTGCCCACACCTGCGACGTATCCGCCGCCACGCCCATTAAAGCCAAGGAAGATCCGCCGACCGCCGCACCCCCGGTCATAACCCATCGAATGTCATAGCGTTCGATCAGTGGAGCAACGCCGAGACCCGTGATTCCAGAGACCAAAAACATGAGCGCGGTCGCAGCAGAGATATCGGCGACAGCAAATTCCGGTTTGGCCGCAAGCGCATTCATGTACACGGACATGTTGTAGAAACCGAATCCAGAAGAAAGCGTGAGAATCAAAAACATCCCCCCGACCATCCACCAGGCGTCATTCTCGATTTTTAGGATCTCTTTTCCCCTCCGCGAAGATTTTTCACCGTATCCCAAACCAAGTTAGGCAATCCGTTTGACCCCCAAAAAGCGTTCAGCTGGATGAAAACGTATGTGCCTCAGGTTCCCAACTACACACTCGGCCATGACCGCAATACACACACGAGGCAAACCGCTCCAGCGTTTATGGAGCGGGCGATGGGAGTCGAACCCACGTCTCCAGCTTGGGAAGCTGAGGTAATAGCCGTTATACGACGCCCGCACAGCCGATCGATTATGGCATAACGGGTGGTCCTATCCAGGCCACAGTATCGTCTTCGATCGGGTGGAATAAGCCGAGAAAACCGTCTAACGTCACCTGTCTGTGTCGGGGGATAGTAGTTGGAAATTCAGGATAAAGTCGTCGTCGTTACTGGTGGAGCAAGCGGAATAGGGCGCGAGTTGTGTCGTTTGTTCGCGGCTGAGGGCGCGCGGCACGTCGTCGTCGCGGACCTTAACGAGGAAGGGGCCGTCGTCGTCGCCGAGGAAATTGGACACACGAGCCATCAGGTCGATGTTGGCAGTGAGAGCGACCTCGTTGGTTTAATTCACCAAACCGAGGACGCCTTCGGCCCGATTGATCTTTTTTGTTCCAACGCCGGGATTGCCGATGGCCGAGGGATCGACGAACCGGACGAAGTATGGGACAGAATTTGGCGCGTCAACACCATGGCCCACATTTGGGCTGCCCGACATCTGGTGCCGCTTATGCGAGAACGAGGAGGCGGCTATTTATTTTCGACGGCGTCAGCAGCAGGTTTACTTACGCAGATTGGTTCAGTGACCTACGCGGTCACCAAACACGCCGCCGTTGCACTGGCCGAATGGTTGGCCATTACCCACGGCCGTGATGGCATCAAAGTCACCGTACTTTGTCCCCAAGCGGTCCGGACAGGGATGACCCCAGATGCTTCAGAAACGGGACTCTCGGTCGCTAGCGTCGATGGATTGCTCGAAGCCGACCACGTCGCCCGCGACTGCCTCGAGGCTATTCGGGAAGAACGTTTTTTTGTGCTTCCACATCCAATGGTCGCCGACTATATGCAACGCAAAGCCGAGGACCCCGACCGATGGCTGCACGGCATGAGGCGATTACAGGATCGCTACCTTGCGGAGGACTAGGCGCCAGACGTTTCGAGTTCGTATCCGTTCATCGTAACGACACATTTCCCAACAACTTCTCGATTTTCGAGCATACGCATCGCATCAACGGCACGCTCGAGAGGAAATCCCGCGCACACATATGGATCAATGAGGCCGTCGTTAGCCAACTGGTACAGTTCATTGTGGAATTTCCGACCCAGCTTGGGATCTCGCCGACCCACCTCTCCCGCTCGAACGCCAATGACCGCAATTTGTTTTATTAGGATCAAATTCACAGCGGCTTGGGGCCAACGGCCGCTGGTAAATCCGATGGTTAGAATACGTCCACCCCAATTGACACAGCGCATGGACTCGTCGAATACATCGCCTCCCACTGGATCGTAAATAACGTCGGCGCCACCCGTTCCCGTAATCGACTTCACCCGATCTCGAAAACCGCCAAGTGAGCCATCCGCTTGGGTGTAGTTGATAACTTCATCCGCACCACGACTTTTAACAACCGCCAACTTGGCATCGGTCCCGCCCGTGCCAATAACCCGTGCACCCAGATGTTTACCGATATCGACAGCCGCCATCCCGACGCCACCGGTCGCCCCATGCACCATGAGCCATTCACCCGGCTGCAAATTTCCCCGATGCGTCAGCGCAACGTAGGCCGTCTGATATGCCGTACCGTATGACGCTGCTTTGGCATACGTCATAGAACCAGGTATCGGATTGATCGCATCTGCGGACACGTTCAATGTCTCCGAAAAACAACCGTGACGAGACCCAAAAACAACACGATCGCCTACCTTTACACCAGACACCTCCGAACCGACTGCAACTACGTCTCCCGACGCTTCACCTCCCGGCGCAAAAGGCAGGGGCGGTTTAAACTGGTATTTCCCCTGAATCATCAGCAGATCCGGGAAGTTGACCGAGCAGGCCTTCACATTGATCTGCACCTCGCCTGGTCCAGGATCTTCGACCAATACCGTGTCGAGTGTAATACTGCCGATGTCCTCGCTGATGGCGTGGCAGCGATATGCGCGGGTCTCTCTAACCATCGGCTATACCCAGTTATTTCGATGACTTGGACAGAAGCAAGCGCGCTTAGGTTATTTGCGCCACAGCCCGTCGAGCCATGACCCCGACAAGGTGTCCTCGATATTCAGCAGATGCATGAATGTCGCTATTGAATTCCGCGTAATCAACCTCCAATCCGTCCAACGCCGCGACGGAGAAATTGTCTGCCAACGCTTGTTCAAAATTACGCTGTCGGTAGGCACAGGGTCCGGCACCCGTCACCCCGACCCGAACGCCGCCATTCGTTTCAGCAACCATCACACCGACCACCGCGTAACGAGACGCTGGGTTTGGAAACTTCTCGTACGCTGCACGTACGGGCAGCGGAAACGTAACGCTCGTTACGATTGCGCCAGGTTTTAGCGCGGTTTCAAAGAGACCCTGGAAGAAATCGTCGGCATCGATCGCCCCAGCCGTGGTATTGATCGTTGCGCCCAACGCCACAACTGCCGCGGGGTAATCGGCTCCCGGATCGCTGTTTGCGATTGATCCTCCGATCGTGCCGCGATTACGGACTTGCGCGTCGCCAATTGCCAACGCCAGATTCGACAAAGACGAAATTTCGTTTCCGGCGGCAACCTCGGAGTGCAGAGTTAACGCCCCAATGGTCAAACTATCGTCAGCGAGCTCGATACCTGAAAGAGCTAGCCCGGAAAGGTCGATGACGTCCGTTGGCGACGCAAGACGTGCTTTCAACGTCGGAATTAGTGTCATCCCACCTGAGAGATACACCCCGTCTTCAGCATCAGCCATCATCTGCTGAGCCGCATCCATATCATCGGGTTTGTGATAGTTAAAACGGTACATGTCTATTCTCCTTCCATCGCACGCCACACCGTCTCGGGCGTCGCCGGCATCGGCACATCAACAACCCCCAGCGCATCGGTCAACGCATTCATTACTGCTGCGGTCGAACCTATGGCTCCGGCTTCACCGCAGCCCTTGGCTCCCAACGGATTGTGCGTACACGGAGTCACGGTGGTATCAACGACAAAATTGGGCATGTCGTCGGCTCTTGGCATCGTATAGTCCATGTACGAACCCGTCACCAATTGTCCAGACTCATCGTAAATAGCGTGTTCAAGCAAGGCCTGGCCGATCCCTTGGGCGAGTCCTCCATGGACCTGACCAGCAACGATCATCGGATTAATAATCTCACCAAAATCGTCTACCGCGACGAAGTTGACGATTTCCACTTTGCCAGTTTCGGGATCCACTTCGACTTCACAGATATGAGCACCCGCAGGATAGGTAAAATTCTCCGGATCATAGAACGCTTTTTCGGACAATCCGGGTTCAAGTTCATCCAACGGGTAATTACCGGGCACGTAGGCGGAGAAAGCGACTTCTGGAAACGTGATCGATTGGTTTGAATCCGTGACCGAAAAGGTGCCTTCCTCAAAATCAACGTTTTCCTCGGTACTTTCAAGCATGTGCGCCGCGATTTTGCGGCTCTTGGCAATGACTTTGTCTGTCGCTTTCACGATCGCAGATCCGCCCACCACGAGCGAACGAGAACCGTAGGTGCCAAGGCCATAGTCGGAGCGTCCGGTGTCGCCATGGACGACATCCACGTTTTCGAAAGGAATTCCAAGCTTGTCTGAAACAATCTGCGCGAACGTTGTTTCATGTCCCTGGCCGTGGCTGTGACAGCCCGTCATGACACTCACCGATCCCGTGACGTCAACGCGTACTTCAGCAGATTCAAATAGGCCGACCCCTGCACCCAGTGAAAGGGCTACCTGCGATGGCGCCAGGCCGCAGGCTTCGATGTAACAAGAAAATCCGATACCCCTTTTTTTGCCATTCGCTTCGGAAGACGCTTTCCGTTCGGCAAAGCCATCATACCCGATGAGTTCTATCGCTTTCTTCAGACTCGCGTCGTAATCCCCGGTGTCGTATGTCAGTGCGACCGGAGTTTCATAGGGAAAATCTTCCGGCTGGATAAAGTTAAGCCGCCGGATATCCGCAGGATCTTTTCCGAGTTCGCGAGCCGCCGTTTCGACCAAGCGTTCAACAACGTAGGTCGCCTCGGGCCTGCCTGCCCCTCGATACGCGTCGACGGGCGCGGTGTTGGTAAATACTGACTGCACTTCGACATAAATTGCCGGCGTTCGATACTGCCCTGCTAGAAGCGTGCCGTAGAGGTAGGTGGGAACACTCGAGGCAAAGAGCGATAGATAGGCGCCCATATTGGCAACTGTCTTGACACGCAACCCCACAAACGTGCCGTCCGCCTTCAATGCGAGTTCAGCCTTCGTAAGATGGTCTCTGCCGTGCGCATCCGCGAGGAAAGACTCGGATCGATCGGCTCGCCACTTGATTGCACGAGCCAATTTTCCAGCTGCCCATATCACCGCCGTCTCTTCCGCGTATACAAAGATCTTGGAACCGAAACCACCGCCGACATCAGGCGAGACGACACGCAATTTCGACTCAGCTGCAACGTTAACGAACGCGGCGAGAATTAGACGCTCCAGATGGGGGTTTTGCGACGTTGTGTATAGCGTGTAATTCCCCGTAGCCGCTTCGTACATGCCCACCGCTGCACGTGGTTCCATGGCATTCGGAATTAGGCGATTGTTGACAATGTCGAGTGACGTCACATGGTCGGCAGAAGCAAAAGCAGCGTCGGTGGCCTCGCGATCGCCGAGTTCCCAGTCATAGCATTGATTGCCGGGCGCGGCCTCATGAATCTGGTCCGCGCCATGTGCGGACGCAAGATCAACCACGACCGGGAGTTCATTGAAATCGGCGGTAACGGCTTCGGCCCCGTCTCGCGCCGCTTGCAGCGTCTCTGCAACAACCATCGCGTAGGGCTCTCCAACGTAGTTAACGACGGAAACCGCAACCGGCGGATGCGGTGGTTGGATCATGTCGGAACCGTCCTTGGACTTGACCATCCATCCGCAGGGCAAATCCCCGATCTCATCAGCGGCCAGATCGGCGCCCGTATACGCCGCCACGACACCCTCCATCGCTAACGCAGAACTCACATCGATCGAACGGATTTCGGCGCGTGGATACATCGACCGAACGAACACTGCGTAAAGCTGTCCCGGCTGGTTGATATCGTCGGTGTAATGGCCTGCCCCCGTGATGAATCGCGCATCTTCTTTGCGCTTTACCGCCGCACCAATACCTGTTTCGCTGGTCATCTGTCGTGCTCCTTACATCTTGTCTTGAGCGTCAAGTACGGCTTTGACGATGTTGTGGTATCCCGTGCATCGACACAGATTACCTTCGAGGCCTTCGCGCACAGACCGTTCATCCAACGGTTTACCGTTTTCTACGAGGTCGATCGCACTCATGATCATGCCCGGCGTACAAAATCCGCATTGCAACGCATGGTTTTCGCGGAATGCTTCTTGCATTGGATGCAGCGCATCAACGGTCCCAATGCCTTCGATGGTCGTGATATCCGCACCGTCTGCCTGGCCTGCCAGCACCGTGCACGATTTCACCGAACGTCCGTCCATGTGAATGGTACAGGCACCGCATTGGCTGGTATCGCAACCGACATGCGTTCCCGTAAGGTTCAACCGCTCGCGTATTATTTCAACCAGCAAGCTATTGTCTGGCACATCGGTCGTATGCTCTGTGCCGTTGACTGTTAAAGAGATTTCCACGTAGTTCTCCTACCTAAATCGTGTCCGCCCAGCGTTCGCTGAACTTCGAAAAAAAACCGTCCGCCATCTTGCGACCGGCGGCGGTGATAAGCCGAGACCCCATTTGCGCGAGTTTCCCGCCCACATTGCCTTCAACTCGATACGATAAGAGGGTCGCATTTTGGTCTTCTGCTAGCTCGACTTCCGCACGCCCTTTACCGAAACCCTGCATACCCCCCTTCACACTGACTTCAAGGGAGTAGCTTTGTGGTGGATTTCGATCCGACACTTCAATGGTGGCCTTGAACTTTGTTTTTACCGGTCCGAGTTTTGCAGTGATGTTCGCGTCAAATCGATGATCCGATAATTTGGTTACGGACTCACAACCTTCAATACATGCCGCCAAGACGTCGGCATCATTGAGCGCATCCCACACGACGGCTCTTGCAGCCGGAATCCGGTATTGGCCGGATTGTTCCAAGGTTCTTCCCCCGAAGCCTACGAAACGATCAACTACTCTCGCATAATCCTCCACAGGGGGAAACGGGTATGACACTTCCATTAGCACATATAAAGGTCCTGGATTTAACCAGGGTACGGGCCGGGCCAACCGCAGTCCGACAGTTGGCTGACTGGGGCGCTGACGTAATCAAAATCGAACAACCCGGTGATGGTGGCGGAACACTAGGAGGCGCTCGTCATGGCCCCGATTTCCAAAACCTTCACCGAAACAAACGCAGTCTCTCTCTGAACCTCAAATCCGACCAAGGTCGGGAAATTTTCTTCAAATTGGTCGACGACGCCGACGTGGTCGTCGAAAATTATCGACCGGACGTCAAATTCCGTTTGGGTATCGATTACGAGAAAGTGAAGGCCGTCAATCCTCGCGTCGTTTACGCAAGCATCTCGGGTTTCGGTCAAGACGGTCCCTACGGACATCTGCCCGGATTCGATCAAGTCGCGCAAGGCATGGGCGGTCTGATGTCGATTACAGGTTTGCCGGGGCAAGGCCCGGTCCGCGCTGGCATTCCCGTCGCAGATCTGTCCGCCGGGCTATATACCGCCCTCGGAATTCTTACCGCGCTCATTGGCCGGCAACATACCGGTACCGGGCAATGGGTGCAGGCTTCGCTGCTTGAGGCGCAGATCGCGATGCTCGATTTTCAAGCTGAGCGCTGGCTGTTGGACGGTGAAGTCGCTCCACAGGCGGGCAACAATCACCCCACAGGAATCCCAACGGGGGTTTTCGCGACCGCTGATGGGCACATCAACATCGCGGCGACGGGGGCCGCCATTTACGAGCGGTTCAGTGAGGTCATGCAGCGCCCGGACTGGTTAACCGACGAACGTTTTCGTTCACCAGGGGCCCGATCGAAAAACCGCGACGCCATGAACGCAGAAATCGAGGCAATTACCGTTGGCCGATCCAGCGAAGCGTGGATCAAAGCCTTTAATGATGCAGGCGTACCAGCGGGGTATATTTACTCGATCGACGAGGTCTTCAACGATCCTCAGGTGAAACACTTGCAGATGGCCTCCCCGGTTCACCATCCTGAGCTCGGTGATATAAGCCTCGTCGCCCAGCCCATGACGCTCTCTGACGCACCGTTTCGTATCCGGTCAGCAACGCCGAAGCTTGGGGAGCACACCGACGAGGTGCTCGGCGCTATCGGTTACACCGATGGTGAAATTGAGCAACTCCGTCTTAACGAAGTCGTGTAGCGTGAAGCGAATCTGCGTCAACTGCGGTTCCAGCGAAGGCAAAAACCCCGCCTACCGGCAAGCCGCACATTCCCTTGGCAATGAACTCGCAAAGAGAGACATCGGACTTGTCTACGGGGGTGCCCGAGTCGGGCTCATGGGTGCAGTCGCCGACGCAGTTCTTGCAGCGGGCGGAGAAGTCATTGGCATCATCACTCGCGATCTGGACGATATTGTCGGGCATGGGAATCTAACGAGCCTCGAAATCGTCAATACGATGCATGATCGTAAACGCCGATTCGCCGATTTGAGTGACGGCTACATTGCCATGCCCGGGGGCTTTGGAACCCTCGAGGAAATATTCGAGGCCATTACATGGAATCAACTGCACATTCAGGAACGACCAACAGGTCTACTCAACACCGCCGGCTACTTCGACGCACTGTTCGCATTCTTAGATCACGCCGCGCAAGAAGGGATGATTCGTGATGAACACCGACAGAGTGTCCTTGTCGCTTCCCAACCCGACCAATTAATCAATCAAATGGCGACTTACCGGTACCCAAGCGTCGCGAAATGGGTCAAACAATAAGCGATGGTCAGGCGTCATCACATATAAGGGAGCTGATCCATCGGATTTGCCTCAGCAAAAATTGCGTCGAGGCGACCGAATAAAATCTCTCTCCAATCGAGACCCAGATCGGTGATTTCCAACTTCAAGCGATCAATTTCTGTCGCACAGGCAACGGTATGAATGGCGAGCGAGATCAGGTGGCCCGTTAACGCGTCTTGTCTTAACTGATCGATTCCATACTCGCCGACGCCTCCTTCGCGTAAATCCTCGAGGTAGTTCTCCATAAGCCGCTCCTCGTTCTCTCGACGTGTGTCGGTTGAAAGCCCAGCCAACATAATTCGAGCAACGTCCCATGAGCCCGGTCCGATCATGGGAAATTGCCAGTCAATCACCGCGAAGCGCCCGCCACCCTGCTCGTTTGGGAAAAACATTTGTTTGGGATGAAAATCGCCATGCACCAGCGAGTACGGCCTAGTGTCGACCCATTCCAGGAATTGAGGTACACGATCGAGCCACCGCCTCAATATATCTTCACAGAGAGGCGTCATGGCGTTGTCCAACGCGAGCGGCAAAGACGCTTTCGCGTTACTTGCGGTGGTGTTGAAAAAAACGGGATCGCTGCGTCCCACAAGAAACGATTTATTCAGAAGCTCAGGGTTATTCCACCATCGCGCGTGAAATGGCCCGGCGGCACGTAGCGCTATTTCAACTTGGCCAAGCGTCGATGCCCAACTCGGCGATATACCCGCTGATAGGTCCTCTAACAACAACACAACTTCCCGCCCATCGGTGCTCGCCGAACTGTAGTAACACGCGGGCACCGGCATACCGCCATCCCCAAATTCCTCGTAAAACTTCGCTTCTCGCCGATACAGGTCAAACGCGACCGCAATACCTTGGGTAGCCTCAGCCTTGGCCGTGAACTTCGCGATCATTCGGTTGGGTAAATCCGTATCGCCTCGGTAGGTCAGATCGACGCCAGCCACATCGGCGGTCTGGCCGGGGGTTGTCAAGTATTCGACTTCGGCTCCAATCACCTCAGCGCTTCCGAGTTCCAACACGTCGTTAAACCATGCAACATCGAAATCTTCAGGTCCTTTGGGGATCATGGTGATCTCCTCTATATACGAGGTCTAACATATCGCGTTTATTCATTAAATCGAAGCGTAGATGTCACCCGCTTGCGGTGGTCTCGTCGACCCGGAGTTCATCCGGGAATAACTGATCGAGTGGAATCGTGGCACCATCTTCTTGTACCACTCGGCAATGGGCGCGTCGCAATTCACGGGGCTCCGTCACGCCACACGAATGCGCGATAACGCCGACTTCCTTCCGAATGCCCTGGGCATACTCTCGCACTCGTCCGGCTTTATCCGTCGGATCAAGCCCCCGCTGTAATGAGGGATCATGCGTGGTTACCCCGGTGGGACAGGTGTTCTTGTGACACTGAAGGGCCTGGATGCAACCAAGCGCAAACATAAATCCACGGGCACAAACCACGAAGTCTGCTCCCACGCAGATGGCCCACGCGACCTCCGCTGGGGTAATTAATTTTCCACTGGCGATAACTTTGATCCGGTCTTTCAAGCCGTGTCGATTGAGCAGGTCAACGACGCCCGGAAGACTTTCCTTGATCGGCAACCCCATGTAATCGATCAAACTCATGGGTGCGGCGCCCGTACCACCGTCCGCACTGTCGACGGTAATGAAATCAGGCGCACTTTCAATGCCTCGTGTTTTAATTTGACTACATAACGTCTCTAGCCAATCGTAATTACCTACCACGGCCTTAAAACCAGTGG
Organism: Pseudomonadales bacterium; assembly: GCA_022448085.1. Taxonomy (GTDB): domain Bacteria; phylum Pseudomonadota; class Gammaproteobacteria; order Pseudomonadales; family Azotimanducaceae; genus UBA11889. Next base: position 15,958 of record JAKUTH010000025.1, read on the forward strand.
GCTTACCTGTGATCCGTCTAATGCGGCCAATAAAGTCCAGGAGATCTGACTCTGAATTAACCTCTCGATGGCGGTTCGGGCTAATGGAATCCTTCCTCGGAGCAATGAGCCGGATATTCGCGATTTCTTCAGTCACTTTTTCGGCGGGCAAAATTCCGCCCTTTCCCGGTTTTGCGCCCTGCGAAAGCTTGATTTCAAACATGCGTACCTGTTCGTGGGCGGCTACCGCCGCGAGCCGCTCGTCCGACAAATTTCCCTCAGCATCTCTGACCCCATAATTGGCAGTGCCAATCTGAAACACCAGGTCGGCACCACCTTCCAAATGCTGTGGCGCAAGCCCGCCTTCTCCCGTGTTCATCCAAATGCCAGCCCGGCGAGCCCCATTCGACAGCGCCAGAACGGCCGGCTTGGAGATCGCACCGTAACTCATCCCGGAAATATGAAAGACCGACTGAGTCGTATAGGGAGAATCTGTGAACGGCCCGAGGCTTATTTCGGTGGTATCGACCGCGTCTTTCTTTAGGGTTGGAAAAGCACAATTGACGAAAATAACCGTGCCCACCGGGCGTAAATCCCGCGTCGAGCCAAAGGCAACAATGTTGTCCTCGCCTTTCGCCGCCCGGTACACCCAAGAGCGTTCAGCCCGATTGAACGGCATTTCCTCCCGGTCGAGCGCGAAAAAATACTGTCGAAAAAACTCCCCTAAGTGCTCAAACCAATACCTGAACCGTCCAATGACCGGAAAATTGCGCCGTATCGCATGTTTCTTTTGTACGCGATCCAACACATAGACGATGGCGATGACCAAGATCCCCAAACCAACGAGGAAAACGAACAACTGCGCCAAGACGTTAATCAGGGTGAGCACATGCCCTCCAAAAAACCTGCCTTGTCATTAAACCAACCCCACCCGTGAACCACGCGCATCAAGCGGTCTTAGTCAACGCTAAACCCCTCGCGGCGGTGACGATCGATCCGCGCCCTTTCAGCCAATTTGTCCAGATTATCGCCATGGTCGTCCCGATCAATTCGATATTGCGATACGAAGTAAAGAGCGCCAACGTTTAATAAGCAATAAAGCGGTAAGAACAAGATGGCAATGTTGACTCGTATGTCGTAGGTGACTTGTTCAACACTCGTAATCGCATCGAGGCCCACCAACGAGACGATGATGCCGGCTCCAACGATACCGCCTGCAGAAATTGCCTTGCCAGCAAATCCCCTGGCTGCGAAAAACAGACCTTCCGATCGGCGTTCGGTGACCACTTCGCTATCTTCAACCACGTCCGCCATCATCGAATCGAGCAACACGCCTCCGATGATTCCACAAAAGACCTCGACGACAACGAAGATTGAATAGACGTAGAGGCTTAGCCAACTTCCAAGTTCCGGCCACGCGCCCGCAAGCACCAGGATGTATGGAATGGGATACAGCGCGATGTTCAGCAGAATCGCGTAGATTGCGGCCCTTTTCTTGCCAAAGCGGGCGCCCAAATACGGAGCTGCAAAGATGGCACACACTGGCGCGATGAGTATCCACAATCCCGTGACACCAATTTGCGTCCCGCTGAAACCAAAGAAATACGTGGTGTTATACAAATACAAAGCCATACCCAAACCAGCGGCAATGCCCACTGTCAGGCCATACAAGAACAACGCTTTGAAGTTTGGGTTCTTGAGCGATTCAAACATTTGCCCGACTTCGGACGCGATATCCCCAAGCTTGAACGTGTGTGCCGGCCGTGGCAGTGCAGATGCTTCTCGCTGGGTTCCAAAGCTTGAGACAACGATTGAGAGGAAGATCAATATCGCGCCAGCGGTGGCATAAATCGTGTATCCACGTTGTACCGCAAAACCATACGCGCCGGCCCAGAACATCATATTGACGATATGGATGCCGTTGCCCCCATACCAGCCAAAAAAGTAACGGAGCGCCAGCCACTGATTGCGTCGGTCATAGTCTTTCTCTAAATCCGGCAGCAACGCTATCGATGGCATTTCAAACAACGTGGTTCCGGTACGGATAAGCAATGACATCACCAACACGTAGGTGAATGCGTTGCCTTCATGAAGCTCGATGGCCGGATCGAAGAGGAGATAAAAACTCACCGGCAGCACCAATAGCGCGGCATACATGAACGGATGGCGGCGACCCAATCGCGAACTGGTCTTGTCGGACCAATGGCCCAACAACAAGTCGGACACAGCGTCCCAGATCATTGCGATGGCCAGTGCGATGGACGCTTTAAATCCTGGAATGCCCAGGACCTGGGTACAGTACAAGAGCAGGAGATAACTAAACGCGTTGTTCTTGATGCCAAACGCAGTCGCGGCGGATCCGTAACACCAAAACACGGGTTTTTTCCAAAGTTTCTCGGTCGTCATTGCTTTACTCCACTACAAACCAAAGCTTCTATCCACCACCTGACTTCAGCGGAAAATGGGCCGGACGATGGGTTGATAACCCGAATCATTCCCATCGTCAAAGCTAACGTGACTGAAACAATGACAAATCAAGTCCAAGTTTAGACAATCAACCTCTTTGCACTTGGAGGGCGTGATGTGAACAACCGTGCTGCATCCATCGCGGTAGTGATTGCACTCGTTGTCGGCATGCTCGCGACACTCGCGATCCGGCCTCCGGGGAACCAACCCAGCATCAAGCAAAACGGCTCCGGTCAAGGCGTGCCCCAACTTCGGTGGCGGGTTCCGGTGGCGTTTAGTACCAATTTAAAAGCGCTTGGTGACAACGTCGTGTTTGTTGCTGAAACGTTGTCGATCGAGACCAACGGTGCAATCGAACTGGCTATTTATGAGCCGGGTGAACTAGTGCCCGCGTTCAATATCGTCGATGCAGTACGCGAAGGTAAGGTACAAGCAGGCTATACCTGGGTTGGTTACGATCAAGGAAAAATTCCAGCGTCTGCCCTCATTGGCGCCGTACCGTTCGGTATGGAGCCTTGGGAATATTCTGCGTGGTGGTACGAAGCCGACGGCCGTGAGCTCACCGAAGCTTTGTACGCGCGCTATGGCGTTCATCTTATTTTGTGCGGGCTCATTGGACCCGAAACTGCCGGCTGGTTCCGCGAGCCAATCGAGTCACTCAGCGACCTTCAGGGTCTTAAAATTCGGTTTGCCGGACTCGGTGGTAAGGTCATCGAACGTCTTGGGGCCTCGGTAACGATGTTACCGGGTGGCGAAATTTTTCAAGCGCTTGAAAAGGGCGCCATCGACGCAACCGAATTTTCGTTACCAAACGTTGATGAATCATTGGGGTTTGATCGAATTGCCAAACTGAACTATTACCCCGGATGGCATCAGACCTATACCTCCGCCCATTTGGTTATCAATGCAGAACAATGGTCCTCGCTCAATTCGGCCCAGAAGCGTTTATTCGATACGGCGTGTACCGCTGGGGTAACCCGCAATTTGGCTCGGGCGGAGGCTCTCCAGGGACCAGTGCTAGCCGGATTTCCCGCCAAGGGCGTGGAAGCGATACGGCTACCGATTCCGATATTACGCGAGCTAAATCGCGTGACGGACGAAGTGATGGCAGAAGAAGCTAGCAATGACGAGGATTTCCGAATAATTCGAGCGTCGCAACAGAGTTTCCGCAAGATCTATGCTCGATGGAAACGACTGGCTTATCTTCCGCGGGACTTTTAGTTGACTCCGGAAACCCAACTTCCCACGACCACTTTCTCGCGCTGGATCGACCCCTTCCTGCAGCGCCTAGGCAACGGACTGTCGTGGATCTGGGTCGGGTTGATTTTCGTCATCGTGCTCAACGTCATACTTCGCTACGTCTTTAGCCAAGGCAGGATCGAACTTGAGGAAATTCAGTGGCATTTGTACTCGACCGGATTCATGTTCGGACTGAGCTACGCGTTTCAAGCCGATGCACATATTCGGGTCGACGTGCTCCACGAACGTTTCTCACCCGAACTCAAAGCTTGGATTGACCTCTACGGCATCGTGCTTTTCGTCCTACCTTTCACGGCGCTCATGCTGATCTACGGGTTCCCGTTCGTCATGGACAGTTATCAAACCAACGAAGTCTCCCAATCACCGGGCGGACTCGAACTCCGATGGCTGATTAAGTTAGTGCTGGTCCTTGGTTTTTCGTTCCTTGCGCTGGCCGCCTTCGCACGACTGACCCGACTTTGGTCATTTCTCTTCTTCCATGCCCGCTAACGAATTACTGGCATTGGCGATGTTTTTCGCCTTCATCCTATTGGTATTCACTGGATTTCCAGTCGCGTGGGTACTTGCCGGGCTGGCCATACTCTTTACCGCGATCGCGATCGTCGCCTCCGTCGACTTTGGCATGACGATCGACATCGATTGGGCGTACACGTCCATTACCGTCGAACGCGTATGGAACGTCATGGAAAACTGGGTCATGGTGGCCCTGCCCATGTTCATCTTCATGGGCTTAATGCTGGACCGTTCAGGCATCGCCAGTCGGCTCATGAGCGGTTTTGCCACGCTCTTTCGAGGCATAAATGGCGGTCTTGCCGTTAGCGTCGTTCTAATCGGCGTACTTCTCGCCGCAACCACGGGAATCATTGGCGCGTCCGTCGTCCTATTGGCCTTGCTCGGTCTGCCGGTGATGCTCGAACAGAACTACAACAAAAGCGTTGCTGCGGGTACGGTTTGTGCCGTCGGCACCCTCGGCATTCTCATTCCCCCGAGCATCATGCTGGTCCTGATGGCAGATCGGATGGCGATGTCAGTAGGCGATCTTTTCTTAGGTGCAGTACTGCCAGGGTTGCTGCTAAGTGGGCTTTACGTGTTCTATCTCTTGGGCCACGGCCTACTGAAACCAGCCGATTTACCCTCGAGCGAAACAGGAGGTAGTTTCGACGCCGCTGCATTAGTGACGCTAACGAAGGCGGTCATTCCTCCAGCGTTTCTGATCTTCGCCGTCCTTGGCAGTATCTTTCTTGGTTTCGCAACACCGACAGAAGCCGCTGGAGTCGGTGCAGCAGGCGCCCTCATCCTCGCTCTGGTCAATGGGTCACTCTCCAAATCGATCCTTACGGACGTCGTGAGAGAGACCACGCGGACCACGGCCTTCATTTTTGCCATCCTTATTGGAGCAACAGCTTTTTCGTTGGTATTGCGTGGTCTGGGGGGCGACGAACTCATCGAAAGAACATTGTTAGGGCTTCCCTTTGGCCCGACTGGGGTCGTCATCACGATCCTACTATTTACCTTCCTACTCGGCTTCTTTCTCGACTGGATCGAATTAACGTTGATCATTCTGCCGCTTGTTGCTCCCGTCGTGACTTCGCTTGGCTTCGACCCAGTTTGGTTTACCGTGCTATTCGCGGTGTGTCTCCAAACAAGCTTCCTAACACCCCCAGTCGGGTTCGCTATTTTCTACCTCAAAGGCGTCGCACCTCCAGACATCGACGCAATCACGATCTATCGAGGAGTTGTTCCGTTCATCGCTCTACAACTACTCGGACTTGCGGCTATCTTCCAGTGGGAATCGTTGGTTACCTGGTTACCCTCACAAGCGTACGGTCCCTGAACGTAAATGCGCACACGGCTTTCAAGCCGTGACGAAGGCGACTGCATCCCGTTTTGTTTTGCACGTATAGACAACCCATAGTTGACGTCGAAATCGTCGCCACGAGATATCGCCAAACGTCATTCCCAACGTAACCATTCTTGGATACCGCGACCCATGATCCACTCGAGATCGTCGGAGTCTAAAAAGTTGCACTCTTGGGTAAATAGCGTGCGACATTCGTACCAGCTACACCGCAACCTCGATACATCAGAACCCCAAAATGTCCGCTGCGGACCATAAACGTCCACAATCCGATGAATAGCCGAGCTCAACGTCGGGAACGGGTATTCCTCACTAACCAGGTTCGGCATGCAACTTGCTTTGACGGCGATGTTGGGGAAACGCGCCAGCGCCAACGTGGGACCCAACTGTGGAATCAGTTCGTCATCGTAGCTTCCGTATAGGGCCAAGTGATCCAGAATCAGCTTAAGTTCAGGGAATCGTTCCGCGATGCGCCCTATTTCGACTAAGCAATCGGGGACGAAGAGCATTAACGGTATCTGCAAACGCTCGGCCGCACTCCAAAACCAATCCGCGGTTCCGTCATGAAGCCACGCTTTCTGGAACGGATTGTGGAACGTCAAACGAACACCCAACATGCCCGTTTGCTCACGCCAGGTTTCAAGCTGGTCCCTCGCGGAAACGGCTTCGATGGGGAATCGACCCATCACTGCAAACCGTTGTGGATGCCGTCTCGCAGCGTGGAGACAGACGTCGTTACGATCCCCCTCCCAAGACGGTGGCACCAAAATAGCAGCATCCACGCCTGCTTCGTCCATCCGAGAAATAGCCTCATCGGCCAGCAGTTCTTTCCCGTGCGCGTACGATCGACCATATTCTGGCCATGGGCGGTCCGACGTTTCTCGAGCCCAAAGATGGATCTGGGCGTCGATCACACGCATCTGGAACCTCCATACCAATAAATCACACCAATTCCCTGCAGTTCAGAACGAAAGAAGTGAATAGGGCCAGGACCCGGCGTCACCGACCACGAACCGCGGCGGCGATTTCCCCCCACTTCGGCAGGTTCGATGGTTCACTCCGAATGGATTCCCCCGCCAGATAGGTGACCAGCCTCGACGCGTGGCTGCGATAACGAGTACTCAGCAAATCAGCGATGTCATCCCATCGGCCGCTTACGGTGAAGTGATCTAGCATCTCATCAGAAATGATCCCGGCCATCCCAGCAACATCGCCCGAGCGCAAAAGATCAGATAGTTTACCGGTGGTGCCCTCGAAGCCGAGGTCATCAAACTGGAACGCGTAATTTGGGGTCGAACCGTAGAACGCAATTTGCGAACGCGCTCGTGCAAGCAGCTTGGCACGTTCTTCTGGCGAATCCCCTGGGACCACAAACACCGGGACAATGAGCTCGATATCGGATACCTCCCGCCCACCCCGCGCTGCGCCAGTTGCCAGCTCCGGCAATAACCTTTCTTTTATGTAGTTAGTCGAGTGCATGGGATGCACGTGAATGCCGTTAGCAACTTCTCCGGCGACGCGGCACATGTATGGACCCACCGCGGCGATATCGACCTTAACGTCGGAGTACTCGTGCATGGGTGGCGCCCACGCTCCTGGCAAGTAATTCAGGCAGTAGTACTCACCATCGTGTTGAAGCCGCTCGTCACCTCGAAACGCACGGATACACGCCTTGAACGCTTCAACATAATCTTTCATCCGCTGTGCCGGTTTATCGAAGGGCACGCCGTAACGACGCACGATGTGCCCCCTTACTTGGCTGCCGAGACCAAGGCGAAAACGCCCTTGGGTATTTCGCGCAAGTTCCCAGGCGATCTGAGCCGAGACCATTGGGCTCCTTGGAAACGCCACCGCGATACCGGTCGAAAACTGAAGTTCAGTAGTCGCCATGGCGGCAGCCGAGATCATCATCCAAGGCACTTGGCTTGTCTCGGTAAAGAGCATCCCGGAAAAACCGTTCACCTGCAGCCGTTGTGCCAGCTCTGCACTTTCGGCCCAAGACAAATTCCCGGTCATGAAATCAAAATCCATCCAAGAGGCCTCCAGCCCTTGTGGGCTTTGCAAACTGCCATCCTCAATCACAAAATGCCACCGACGAGTGCGGTGGTTAAGACGAATAAATCAGTTTCGCAAGCCAATCGACCAGGAAGCTAACCACGATGGAGTCGGACCATAGATGATCTATAACAACGTGATACTAGAAGTGATCAAGGAGGCGGACATCGATACAGTTCGTGCACTACTACGCCGTCAAGGGGAGTTATCTCGACAAGAACCCGGTTGCAGTCGATTCGAGGTGTATCAGTCGCAGACCGAGCAATCCTTGTTTATGCTGATCGAACAGTGGGAGACCCTGGCACATCTGGAGGCGCATCGGGAAGCGACAGCTTTCAAAGAAATTTACGAACCCCGGATTTTACCGCGGGTAGAACGCGTGCCGCATCCCTCGGACTTGGTCTTCCCGTGAAGATACGAAGTTTGCAAACGCTCGAGGGAATCGCATTGGCGACGCTTTAACGTAACGTGGGAGGGAACATGGCGGGAGCATTACAAGGCATTAAGGTCATCGAAGTCGGCTTGCTGATACAGGGGCCGCAAGCGGCTGCGTTGTTGGCCGATATGGGCGCTGACGTAATCAAGGTTGAATTACCAGGGATCGGTGATCAGGGCCGATATATCTTTCTCGGTGACGGCGATCTACGTAGCGCAATTTTCATTGGCTGCAACCGTGGCAAGAGGGGGCTGACCCTTGATCTGAGACATGAGCAAGGCGCGAACATTTTCAAGAAACTCACGGAAACGGCCGATATCGTGATAAGTAATTTCAAGCCCGGCACACTCGACGCATGGGGTTTAGGTTACGAAGATCTTGCAGCAATCAACCCCCGCATCATCTGGGCAGCTGGTAGTACGTTTGGGCCAGTTGGTCCGGACGCGGCACGGGAAGGTGCCGATCTTGCGGGACAGTCGGCGGGCGGTTTGATCAGTACCACGGGGTGCGAAGGCGACCCGCCCACTCCGGTCGGCGCATTCATCGCCGACCATATCGGTTCGTTGAACATGGTGTCGGGTATCCTCGCTGCCTTACACGCGAGGCACGAGTCCGGGCATGGTCAACGAATAGAGGTATCGCTCGTAGGCGGCCAGATCTGGGCGCAGGCATCCGAATATACACACTATCTCCTAACGGGAAACATCCCGGGCCGGTCGAATTTTGGTCATCCGCTGGTCCCGGCGGCTTATCGAATTTTTCAGACCTCAGACGGGTGGATAAGTCTTATCGGTCTATCCGCCGAAGCGAAGGACGTTTTCTTTGCGCTCGTTGGTCGTCCCGAAATGGCGCTGGATCCACGCTTCGACGCGCTGTTAGTTTCCCCAGAAGAACTGAAGTCCTTGGTCGGTGAACTCGAACCGATTTTCCTGGAAAGAACGACCGATGAATGGTGCGAGCTATTGCAGGAAGCCGGTGCGCGGTTTGCGCCCGTACGTAATTACGCCGAGGTGGTCGCCGACGAGGGCGTCTGGGAAAACGACTACTTTGTCGAAATCAAAGACGATGCCGGACAAAGCCAACGAGTCGTGGGTACACCCATACGCATGAGTGAGACACCGCTTCAGCCTTCCGCGATCGCACCGGACCTGGGCCAACACAGCGAAGAGATCCTCAAGGAAGCCGGCTACAGCGCTGCCGACATCGAGGAATTCCGTACAGCGGGGACGGTGTAGCCGTGAAATCCGTGGTGTGTACTGCCATTGGCAAACCCGTAGAGATCCAGACCAGCACCGATCCGACGCCCGGACCGGCCGACGTGCTGGTGCATGTGACCGCCTGCGGTCTCAACTACGTCGATGCATTGATGTGTACCGGTGGATATCAGATTAAACCCGAGCTCCCGTTCACACCCGGATCGGAGCTCGCTGGAACCGTCGCTGCGATTGGAGAAGACGTTGACGATTTAAAATCGGGCGATCGAGTCCTCACACGGGGAGGGTTTGTATCCGTCGTCGTTCGCCCGCGATCTTCCATTTACCCGATTCCAAATACGTTGACCGAGGGCCAAGCAGCGACGCTGTGGCAGAGTTACTCGACCATGTTGTACGCGTATACCCGGGCCGATCTTTCAGACGGCGAAACCGTCCTGGTTCTTGGCGCATCGGGAGGCATCGGCAAAGCGGCGATCGATCTTGCGCATTCACGCGGCGCGAGGGTCATTGCCGCTGCATCTAGTGACGATAGACTTCGAACCTGTGGCGAAGTCTTTGGCCGAATTAACTACGACGTCGAGGACGTGAAGGTCCGCGCTCGCGAACTGACGGAAGGGAAAGGTGTCGACGTCGTGGTGGACCCAGTCGGCGGGGATCGAGCTGACGCCGCCCTACGTTCCCTCGATAATCTGGGACGGTACCTTGTCATCGGTTTTGCCGCAGGTTCGATCCCACGACTTCCCATCAACCAGATTCTGCTTCGAAACCGAAATGTGCTTGGAATCGATTGGGGTGCCTGGAGTGGATCGCACAGCGATGATCAAGAGACTAATCTTCGTACCTTGCTAAACATGGCTGAGCGCGGGTCGATTGCGCCGCCAGAGCCTCGTACTTACTCCTTTGAAGAAGCCCAGACTGCACTCGACGATCTTATGAATCGACGAGTGATCGGCAAAGCAGTTCTAAAGCCCTAAGCTCGCGAAGAGTCCTCCCGCCCGATTCGATTTCCGTCGATTGCGAATTGATTCGCGCTCGGCCTATGCTGGTAAGCCGCGCCACGAACCGGACACATGAGCACTTATACCTCGATCGCACGAAATTTTTCGGAAGAAAGCGAAAACCGAATGCACAGCGACGTTGAAGCGCAACACCACGGTTTCGACGGCGCTTTGGTTCCGGGCGTCGCGATATTTGGCCACATGAGCTACCCGCTCGTGAAACAACTCGGTGAATCCTGGCTAAACGATTACTGGACCTCAATCCGGCTGGCGAAACCCGCCTACCACGATGATCGTCTCATCATTGAACACGAGCAGGACCGGGACCATCACAGGGTACGCTGTATTGCTCGCGACGATGTTCTTATCGCCGAGATGGTTTCATCGCCAAGCGACGATGACGTCGATCCAATTGCGACTGCAACGCCGGGCCAGAAATCGGGTGATCGTAACGAAATAAAATGGGACGACATTCACATCGGCGAAGCTTTCCCAGCGTGGACTTGGACACCAGACCAGGCGGAGAACGACGCGTACGCGATGCAGGTCGACGATACATTGCCCCTTTATGCCGACGGTATTCTGCACCCCCACGCGATACTCAGCACGGCCAATCGATCATTCAGCCGTCGTTACATGCTTCCCGCGTGGCTGCATGTGGGATCGGAGGTATCGTTTCGGAGGACTCTGCACGTAGGGGACACGGTAGAAATTCGAACGGTACCCGTCGAAAAGTGGAAAAAGAAAGGCCACGAGTTCGTGGATCTTTATTTGTCCTATCTTGTTGACGGTGAGGTAGCAGTTGAAATCAAGCATACGTCCATCTACAAGATTGCGGTTAGGTAAACAAACGTGTCGGTCGTGAGCACTGGCTATCCCCTCCAAGGAAGTCGACCACTAAGCAACCGATAATCTATCCAACGTGCTGCAGCGCCCCCTGCAGCAGCTTCATCACCTCGGCGTGGATGGCTGGATCCCCGGCTGCAATAATGCGCCCCCCCTGGTTAGCATCGCCTCCCTCCCAAGTGGTAACGACACCACCAGCGCCTTCGATAATTGGGATCATTGGCTGAATGTCGCACGCTTTGAGCGATGCTTCGATACCGATATCCAGTTGGCCCATGGCAACCATCGCAAACACATAGCAATCACCTCCAAACCGGGTAAAGAGCACTTCGTTTCTTAATCGCGTGAGGCCCTCCAGTTCTGCTGCTCGGCGATAGAATTCGGGCCCCGTCGTCCCCATGACCGCGTCGGCCAAGGTCTTACACCGGCGCGTTCGGATAGTCGTTTGGTTTTTTCCATGACGATATCCCGCTTCCGTTGAAATACCCCAGAACAATTCGTCCGCGAACGGCTGATACATCGTGCCGATAATCGGCCTCACCCCGTCAGACAACCCAAGTAGTGTGCCCCAATGCAACATCCCGGTCATAAACGCGCGCGTGCCATCAATGGGGTCAATGACCCAAGTCAAACCGTTACCCGGTTGATCGCCATACTCTTCTCCGACAATACCGTGCGCTGGATATTGTCGAGTAATTGCATCGCGCATCACACGCTCTACTTTTTTATCAACGTCTGTCACCGGATCAAACTCCTGACCCGTGGATTTATCGTCAACCGAAAGATCGGTTCGGAATCGCGAAAGTAATTCCTTACCAACCTGTCGTACAAGGGACTGCGCGAATCGAAGATATTCGGCGATGTCATCTGTCGACACCACGACCGCATTCGAATTTACGCGCTCTTCTTCCATCACGCGATTATTTCACAGCCGCTCCGACATACGCCAAGCATGAAGCTCGTTAGCGGACTGCGATCCTTGATTAAATGTTACCCGCCGGTCACAGTCGAACGTTCCAATAGGGGATTCCAATGTCCGAACTAGCGTTCCTTTCTGCTACTCAGTTGGCGGCTAAAATCAGGTCGCGGGAAATTTCCAGTGAAGAGTTACTTCGCCTTTATTTCGAGCGTATCGACCGCTACAACGGCGAGTTGAATGCCATCGTGGTCCAACGTCGCGACGAAGCTGTCGCGTTGGCCAAAAAAGCAGACCAAGAGGCCGCTAAAGGCACTGATCAACTAGGTGCCCTTCATGGCGTCCCCATGACGGTCAAAGAATCTTATGGCGTAGCCGGAACTCCGTCGACGTGGGGCATCCCCGAAATGAAGGACAACGTTGTGGAAACCGACGCTCTCCCTATACAACGGCTGAGAGCGGCAGGTGCCATTATTTTTGGAAAAACGAACGTACCTATCCGACTCGCCGATTTTCAGAGCTACAACGAGATCTATGGCATAACGAACAATCCGTGGGACAGAACTCGGGGCCCCGGTGGCTCATCGGGTGGATCCGCCGCTGCGCTGGCTGCCGGCCTGACGGGACTCGAGACCGGTTCAGATATTGGTGGATCGATACGAAATCCCGCCCATTTCTGCGGGGTCTTTGGCCACAAACCGACATGGGGGCTCCTGCCACCTCGAGGTCATGCAATGCCAGGTGTGTTGAGCCCTTCCGATATCTCCGTCATCGGGCCACTTGCGCGTTCCGCCTCCGACCTGAAAACGGCCGTCCTAACGATGGCGGGCCCAGACGAGATCGCGGCGCGGGGCCAATCACTCAATCTGCCGCAACTCGAAAAACAACCGAGATCCATGAAGATCGCCGTTTGGCGCGACGATGAAATAGCGCCGGTCGCGAAGGAGGTGTCCGAACGCGTTGACCTTATCGCGCATACACTCGCCGACCTAGGCGCCAAGATCGATTTCGACGCACGTCCCGGTTTTACCGCACAACATTCTGACTTCGTCTATCGCAACCTACTGCAGGCCACCATGTCGGCGCGTCTTTCCGAAGAACATTACGAACACGCGTTAGATGGTGTTGCCACCCTTGATCCTGACGACAAGAGTATCGAGGCGAGCATGCGGCGATCTCAAGTAGCGCGCTTTCGAGAATGGAACGCATTTAACGAACAACGAACGCACCTGCGTTGGGCATGGCACGAGTTTTTTAAGGATTACGACATACTTCTTACGCCAGTGATGGCGACCGCGGCGTTTCCTCACGACCACCGACCTATGCGGGAGCGAAAAATCCTGGTCGATAACTCACCGCAAGATTACGGCACCCAGGTATTTTGGTCCGGTCTTACGTGCGCCTCTTACCTTCCGTCGACCGTTATTCCAACCGGACTCAACGACCAAGGCCTACCGATCGGTATTCAAATTGCCGGACCAGAATATGGTGATCTCATCACGATCGGGGTGGCAGAACTGCTCGAAAAAGAAGGCTTTACTTTCACCCCGGCTCCTGACTTTTTGTGAACCAAGCTACGGCGTTAGCGCATCCGAACATTGCCCTGGTCAAATATTGGGGAAAGCGAGCTAGCGAAAACAATATCCCCGCAACACCATCACTATCGATCACGCTTGACACCCTAGTCACGCGAACATCGGTACGGGAGTCCGAACAAGACCAAATCGAGATCAACGGCAGCGTGGTGTCGGATACTAAAATTGAAGATTTCCTCGTCCGATTACGCGCCGCCTATTCACTGCCTCCGCTCGCGATTGAGTCGTCCAGCAACTTCCCCACCAGCGCCGGTTTAGCGTCCTCCGCTTCAGGCTTCGCGGGCCTTCTGACCGCTATCGACACTGCGTTTGGACTCGACATGAACGCGTCCGAGCGCTCGATATGGGCCCGGAGAGGCTCGGGATCCGCCGCTCGGTCTATCTTCGGCGGTTTCGCCAGCCTAGAAGAAGAAAACGGTCATTGGTGTGCGCGTGGCGTGTTACCGAGGGAGGCCTGGCCTTTGAAGGTCGTCATTGCCATCACATCTGAAACGGCAAAATCCGTCGGATCCACCGCGGGTATGGAACGTTCCGAAAAGACTTCCCCGTATTACGGTGCTTGGACCGAGTCGACCAGGTTGGATCATGCCGCGGGGCTATCAGCGGTTTCCCGACAGGACTTTTCGCGGCTCGGAAGCATCGCGGAATCCAGTTGTCTAAAAATGCACGCACTGATGTTGTCGTCGCAACCACCTCTCTTCTATTGGAATGGGGCGACGGTTGAGACTATCGCCGCGGTGCGCGAACTGCAGGGCGGAGGGGTACGCGTATTCTTTACGGTCGATGCCGGACCACAGGTTAAAGCCATATGCCAAGAAAACGCCGCGAGCGTCGTCGCTGAGCGGCTAGCGAGTGTACCTGGCGTACTGAGGACTCTGGTTTGTGGACTCGGGCCCGGCGCATATGTCGATCAACCAGGTTGAATCCAGTGCCCCGGGCAAGCTCGTTTTGTCCGGCGAATACGCCGTGCTGGCCGGCGCGAAGGCTCTCGTCGCTGCCGTGGATCGACGAGTCGTATGTTTGGTGCAAAGACGGAACGAAGGCGACTGGTCGTTTAAGAGCATGGGCTACTTTTTCGAGTCCTCCCACACCGTTGACGAGCTCTTCGGCAACTTGCCCGACGGAGACCCCGCTCGTTTCATCGCGCACCTGTCGACACCCACGGGCCTACCTCGCCACGCAGCGGTGACTATCGACTCGTCGCCGTTCTACCTCCGTAAACAAAAACTCGGGATCGGATCGAGCGCTGCTGTGATAGTTGCACTAGGCCATGCTCTTGCCGCGCTCGACGGAGGTGAAATGGATATGGAGCGACTGCAACAGGCCCATCGTACCTTTCAGCGCGGCGTTGGTAGCGGTCTGGACGTTGCTGCCGCATATCGTGGCGGCGTTATCCTGTATCAGAATAACCAAGCCGAAACACATGGCCTCGACCCAAACGTGCACTGCGGCTTCGTTTTTGCGGGGGAGAGCACTCAAACGCCTCGCATGATCGCTCGGTTTAACGAATGGCGTGGCGAAACGACCCCGGCCAGTTTGGCCGAGCTGGTCTCCGCGGCCAACGGAGTTGTGGAGGCGTCCCTGAACGCGAATGCCTTCATGTCCTGCATGAAAGACTACATCGGCGCACTAGTGCGGTTGGACCAAGATGCGCAAATCGGTATTTTCGGCCCCGGTCACAAAGCTGCAATGGGTCTTGCCGAAAGGCACGGCGTACTCTATAAACCCTGCGGGGCTGGGGGCGGCGATATGGGCGTTGCCTTTGCCACCGAGGACGGAGCGTTGGTGAGGTTTAAACGCGACCTCGAAGAACAGGGTCTAAACGTAGTACAGCTGGAGATAGCATTCGATGGCGTCCAAGTCCGAACAGGATAGTAGCTCCAGAATCCCCAATTTCTTCAAACTCGACGTTAAGGAACGCGTTCGCGCCTTGCATCAACGGGGGCTTATCACCGATAACGATCTCCGGGCTCTCGAAACCAGCGATCACACACTAAAGCTCCATATCGCCGACAAGATGATCGAGAACGTAATTGGCGTACTCGGATTGCCCGTGGGCCTTGGGCTCAATTTCTTGGTCAATGGCAAGGACTACGTTGTACCGTTGTCCGTAGAGGAACCGTCAATCGTCGCTGGACTTTCGGCTGCTGCTCGCACGGCTCGACTATCCGGTGGATTTGAAGCGAGCACGACCGACCCAATCCTTATCGGCCAGGTTCAAGTTGTAAACCTCGACGACCCCGAAAGACGAAAGCAAGAACTTCTCGACCGTTCGGAAGAAATTCTCAACTTGGCAAACAGCTTGCACCCAAAAATGCTAGGACGCGGCGGCGGAGCCAAAGACATCGAAGTATTTTTGCACCAAGCTCCAGAAGACGGCCAACAGATGCTAGTCCTGCACTTATTGGTCGATACACGAGACGCCATGGGTGCCAACGTTGTTAACGGTATGTGCGAAGGAGTCGCGTCCCTCATCGAAACGATTTCAGGTGGAAAAGTCTTTCTCCGCATACTCTCCAACTTGACTGATCGGGCGCTGGTTCGTGTCCGCGCGCGAATTCCCATCCAAAATCTTGAGGTCAAAGGGTTTTCTGGGGATCAGGTTCGAGACGGGATCATACTCGCCAACGATCTAGCCCGAGTCGATCCGTACCGGGCCACCACGCACAATAAAGGCATTATGAACGGAGTCGATGCCGTCGCAATCGCCACAGGTAACGATTTCCGAGCAATCGAGGCCGCCGCTCACGCCTATGCGGCTCGCGATGGCCAGTACCGTGCTTTGACTCGTTGGTACCGCAGCGATGCAGGTGATCTTGTCGGCGAAATCGAAATGCCCATGAAAGTTGGGACGGTAGGCGGATCCTTAGAAACCAACCCCACCGTACGAATCAACCATCGGTTGCTGGGATCACCCAACGCAGCCGAACTCGCCAGCGTCATGGGCTCGGTAGGACTGGCCCAAAATTATGCCGCACTTCGAGCACTGACCACATCAGGTATCCAACAAAACCACATGACGTTACACGCTCGCAGTGTCGCGTCGACAGCCCAGGTTCCCGAAGAACACTTTGATACCGTGGTCGACGCGCTCATTGAAAGCGGCGACATCAAAGTATGGAACGCGCAGGAAATCCTTAAGCGAGTGCAAAACAACACCGCCGTTGCTCAAGGCCCCGAGCCCCGAAGTTACGCTAGTGGAAAAATCATCCTGCTCGGCGAACACGCGGTTGTGTACGGTCGACCCGCCCTCGCGGCACCCATTCCTCTTGCAGTCGAGGCGCGCGTAGTCGATTCGGCGGATACCGTTCTCTTAATTCCTCGTTGGGGCATCGAGCAGCGCGTTCCACCGATGTCGGAAAATCCACAAGGAGTCACCGGAGTCCTGGCGCTACTGTTAGAGCGATTGGATTTGGCATCTCGATCACTCACTATCGAAGCCTTTCCCAACGTGCCGCGCGCCATGGGCCTCGGTGGGTCGTCTGCCCTCGCTGTCGCAGTGATAAGAGCGCTTTCAAATCATTTCAAACTTGATCTCAGCGATGAACGCGTCAACGAACTTGCGTTCGAATGCGAACGAGCGGTACACGGCACGCCGTCCGGAGTCGACAATACCATTGCTACCTACGGATCCACCCTACTGTTCGAAAACAAAGGAGCTCCATCGTTCCAAGAAGTACATCCTGCACGGAGCGTTTCGATCGCGATCGGTATTTCGGGTAAAGAAAGTTTGACCGCAACGACCGTCGCGCGAGTACGGCGAGCGTGGGAGCGCCAACCCCAGCGCTACGAGCGTATTTTCGATCAGATTGGTGATTTGACCCGCGCTGGTACCGAGGCGCTGCAAGATGGGGCTTATCAGGAGCTTGGCGAACTGATGAACCTCTGCCACGGCTACCTGAATGCACTTCAAGTATCGACACCAGAACTTGAAGAACTCATACACATCGCGCGAAGGTGCGGCGCGGTCGGTGCCAAACTCACGGGCGGCGGAGGCGGCGGAAGCGTTATCGCTCTGTGTCCCGATGGCGCGGACGACGTCGTCGAGGCGATGCAAAATTCTGGCTTCGAAGCACTCGCTTTCGATCTGGCCTAACTCTACCGTCCGCTTGCCAAGCAATATCAGGCAGGGTCAAACTCAACCGCTCTTTTTCCATGTGTCCTTGAGGAAATCGTTATGCCAACGCACGCGCAGGTAGTGGTCCTACCGGAAGAAACAGGACCTCTGCAGATCCAGGACCTCGTCTTACCCGACCCGGGTCCGACTCAAGTCGTTGTCCAACAATACGCATCAGGTGTTTGTCACTCGCAACTTCATCAGATGCATCGTCCCCGCAAGAGTCCTGTGCTTCTCGGTCATGAATCGACCGGGGTC
The DNA here is from genome assembly GCA_022448085.1 of Pseudomonadales bacterium. GTDB lineage: Bacteria > Pseudomonadota > Gammaproteobacteria > Pseudomonadales > Azotimanducaceae > UBA11889. The sequence goes on from JAKUTH010000025.1 coordinate 33,956, forward strand.
GTTATCGGGAAAGGCACGGACGTTACCCATCTCGACGAAGGTGACACGGTCCTGGTGACCTGGGTTCCTCGTGACGCTACAAACACGGATACGACACCTTCTGCTGCAATTTTAGATGTCGATGGAGGGCAGGCTATTTCTCAGAATGTCTTTACGTGGGCAGATCACACGATTGCCGACCAACAATTCGTGGTCAAAGTGGATGCGTCGATCAAGAAAGATGTTACCGCCATCATAGGCTGCGCCGTCATGACCGGTGCGGGTGCGGTGATCAACACCGCAAACGTTCAAAGAGGCGACAGCGTAGCGATCTTCGGTGTCGGCGGCGTTGGTTTGTCTGCCGTGGTCGGGGCAAAAATGCGCGGCGCGGACCCCATCATCGCAGTCGATCTTGACGATGAAAAACTGGCATTTGCTAAGCGTTTCGGTGCGACACACGGAATTAACGCGAGCCAAGTCGACGCGATTGCGAGCATCCACGAATTGACGGGAAAGCCTGAACAAACATCCTTTGCCCATCGACCCGTGACCGGTGTCGATTTTGCTTTCGACTGTATCGGCCTCAAACAGACCATGGAACAGATCGTTCCTGCTTGTCGTGGCGGACACTTTGGCGCTCGTCAGGGGGGGACGGCCGTCCTTGTCGGCGTCCCGTCAACCACGGTCGAACTGAACGCTATAGAAATCCTAGTTCAAGAAAAGCAGTTCCGCGGCAGCATTGGAGGCTCCTGTTCCCCAGAGCGAGACTTTCCGATGTTTCTCGATTGGCATGCGAACGGCGATCTCGACTTGGAGTCCATGGTGACCGAGCGTTTCTCCATCGACGCAATTAACGAAGCAACCACCGCGCTAGAAGAGGGACGTATTTCGGGCCGGGCAATACTGGAGTTTCAACACTGACGTGCAATCCATCCTATTCCGGCAAGACCCATCCACTTCCCTTTTCCCCGGTAATATTTAAATGCGAATCGCCACCTGGAATGTGAACGGCCTGCGGGCGCGGCTAGAGTACATTTTGATGTGGCTCAATGACCGACAACCCGATGTCATTGGGCTTCAGGAACTCAAAGTCACCAACGAGGACTTTCCGCACGAGCCGTTTATTGAAGCCGGTTACCAAACAGCCACTCATGGCCAAAAAAGCTGGAATGGAGTCGCAATCCTTTCACGGCAACCGTTTGAACTCACCCAACGCGGATTGCCGGGCCAGGACGACTTCGGTGCACGCCTAATTTCAGCCAACATTGGTGGACTCGACTTTACGACCGTGTATTGCCCCAACGGAAAGGACGTCACACATGCAGATTACCCTCTTAAATTGCAGTGGTTCGACGATCTCGCTGACTTCTGGACCAAGAATCACCTTAGCTCCGACGCCGCCATTCTCTGTGGAGATTTCAATATCGTGCCCAACGCTATGGACAGTTGGCACGGAGCATCGGCTGAAGGGACCATGTTTCACACTCAAGATGAACGTAGCCGCTTACGAGCGATCATGGATTTGGGCTTGACGGACTTGTTTAGAGACCGGTTCCCCGACGAACAACAATTTTCATGGTGGGACTATAGGGGCGGCGCGTTTCACCGCAAGCAAGGACTCCGGATCGACTTCATTCTTGGGAACGAAAACGTTCGCGCCCGCACACGGGAGATTTCGATCGATCGTGACTACCGAAAGAAAAAAGATACGCTCACTGCCTCAGATCACGCTCCCGTAATCGTCGAATTGGACTGACGGATACAGAAGGTCGTCTCGTCAGACTTTTTCCCACTGAACAAGTGTAAACGGCGGCTCCGCATCACGATGATGTTCAAAAAACGCCTGCACCGGTGCCCCAATCTCAACTGATTGTTCCGGATCACCCATCAAATTACCCACTAGCCGCACGTTGCTACATTCTGGCAGTTCCACCAGCACGATAATGTAGGGGCCCTGATCTTTGAGAGCTGGATGGACGGGATGCCATACCCTTTCGTAACTGTAGACGTTGCCTACGGGCCGAACTTCTTCGAAGCCAACGTCTTCGCTATGGCAGCGGTGACATATCCATTCTGGTCCCCATTGAAACTCATTACATGTACCACACCGCTGCAGCATCAACACATCACGGCTCGCAGCTTCCCAAAATGGCGAATCAAGCCCATCTGGCGCCGGAACAGGTTTTGGTAACCCGGGGTTTAAATAACTCATAGTGTCGCTTCGGTACCGAAAATCGATGAACTGACCGGCGTCACCATCGGTCCAGATGCGACAAGCGCAACGTCGACATCGTCGACTTGGTTCGTTGACTGACCTCGGATTTGTCGAACGGCTTCAATATTGAGTCCCAGCCCGTGCATGTAGCATTCCGCCAGGTTGCCACCGCTGGTATTGGTTGGCAGTTTCCCAGATGGGGCAATGAGGTTGTCTTTGACAAAAAATTCGTTGCAATCCTCGGGATCACAGAATTGATGTTCGACCATGCTCATGAGTACGCCACCAGTAAAATTTTCGTAGCACTGCAAGACGTTGACGTCGGCTGGTTTTACCTGTGCCATGTCATAGAGTCTTGGTACCACTGTTTTGAACGTGGATGAGGCGTAATCGGGCGTGTTGTGCACCGACGCCCCGGCCCGGTAATGGGACCCCGACAGCGCGCTTAAGATATAAGCCGGTCTATGTGGGAAATCTCCGGCTCGCTCGGCAGAGACCAGCACCATCGCAGCTGCCCCATCATTCTCTAAACAACAGTCGAACAAATGAAAGGGTTCGACGATCCAACGCGAGTTGTCATACTTTTCTTCATCCAACGGTCGACCATGCATCACCGCTCGGGGATTGTTTTGCGCATGGTGGTATGACGCCAGTGAAATCGCTCGCAACGCATTTTGCTCCACGCCGTGATCGTGCATAAACCGCGTGACTTTCATGGCGAAACTCTGTGCGGGCGACATTAAACCGAAGGGGACCGTATGCGCCCCGTCACCTGCAATCACGTCGCGCTGTGGACCTTGTCCGAATCGGCCGAATTGACCCTGGGCCAACGCCCGGAACACCACAACGCACTCGGCCATGCCTGTCGCAACGGCCGCGGCCGCATTAGCAATGGCGCCTGAGCCCCCACCGCCACCACCACCCCACTGCATGTTGGCAAATCGCAGATCGTCGACTCCCAGCGCCGCCGCCAGGTGTGAGGGGTCGCTGCGGTCATTCGAGAACGACGCAAAGCCGTCCACTCGCTTTGGCGATATGCCGGCATCCTCGCAAGCGGCAAGAATTGCTTTTAGGGCGAGCTTGAACTCCGCGTCTGGTGCTTCGCCCCGTTTGTAGTACTCCGTTTCGCCGATTCCAACGACGGCAACCTTCCCGCGAACTGTTCGTGACATCGATTTCTCCCGACCCTCGACCATACAACAATTCAGGTTAGTATGTCCGGCTCTACAGGGAGAGACAGCCATGCCCATTAATCCAGATGCCGTCGGTGAAACCGGAGGCCCAGTGAAACGCAGTTGGAATTCAAAAGACGCCCTACTCTACGCCGTTGGCATAGGCGCGGGTACCAGCGATCTAGAATTCACCACCGAGAACACGAACGACACAACACAACGCGTATTGCCCACCTTTGCCGTCATCATTGGCGGTGGTGGTGCCCCGATGAACAAGATTGGAAGTTTTAATCCGATGTTAATGGTGCACGGCGAACAAGGCATCGAGCTCCTCGACGAGATTCCGCCGGACGGCGAAATAGAAAGCACAGGTCGTATTGCGGCAATCTGGGACAAGGGGAATGCCGCCGTAATCGAAACGGAATCCGAAGCAGTTAGTGTGGCGACAGGAAAGCCTTTGCTCAAAACCCGTTCCATGCTGTTTTGCCGTGGTGAAGGCGGTTGGGGAGGCGATCGGGGACCCTCCGAGAAAGTCGCGTTTCCGGATGCTGAGCCAACTCACCAAGTGACCTATACCACGCGTGAAGACCAGGCTTTGACTTATCGACTTTCAGGTGACCGCAATCCGCTACATTCGGATCCTTCGTTTGCGGCCATGGGTGGCTTCGATAAACCGATTTTGCATGGACTTTGCACGTATGGATTTACAGGTCGAGCCCTCCTAAGCGAACTGTGCGGCAACGACCCCTCGAAATTTCGATCCATGAACGCTCGCTTCTCAAAGCCCGTCATACCCGGGGATGCGCTAACGGTCTCCATCTGGGTCGATGGAAATACAGCGCTCTTCCGCACAACGAACCAGGATGGCGATGTGGTGATCGACCAAGGCGTCTGTACGTTCAATTAATCGAGATTGGGGTGGTGATCGAAACCAATGGCTGCTTCGATCACTGAACCGATCTCGATCAGACGACGTTCGCCGAGGTACGGTCCGATCAGCTGAAAACTCCGAGGCAACCCCGACGCATTAAGATCGAGCGGTAGTGTCAGGGTCGGGTGACCCGAATAATCGAAAGGCGCCGTAAACGTCAGCATTGGCGCGGCTTCTCCGCCATCGTCCACATCCTGTCCCATCGAATCCACCCTTGGGGGACACGTGGGCATGCATGGTGAAATAACCACATCAACCGACGTGAGAACTCTATCCAGTTCGTGTCTGAACCGCTCACGCGCCCGTTCAAGACTCGCGTATTCAACCGCCGTCGCTTTCTCGTTACCGAACTCAAGCAATCGACGGAGCGCTGGCCCGTACTCGCTCGCCTTGGAAGGATAAGTGGATCGGTGGGCGACGACACATTCGACACTGCACGTTACCATCCAACGTTCAATAAGTTCTTGCCGTTCGGGTAACGTTATTTCAACAATTTGTGCGCCTGTGTCACGACAACGTTCCACGGCTATCCGAGTCGATTCCTGAACGGACGTTTCGACCCCACCCTCGCAATAAGACCAATCAACCCCAACAACAGTATCGGTTAAATCCTGCGTACTCGGTGCCAGATAATTGGGGACGTCTGCTTTCAGT
>JAKUTH010000026.1 GCA_022448085.1 Pseudomonadales bacterium
TAATCTCTACCTCGGTAAGATTATGCGAAATGCTTCCCCCGTCGACTATCACTCCGCTGCATTCTTCCTCATTTAAGAATCGCAATGGGATTGCCACATTGATTTCCCTGTCTGCCTGGACCCGAAGAAAATCAACATGAGTAACCTTCTCGGAGGCGGGATTACGCTGTAGGTCCCGTACGACCACTTGTTGAGACTTTTTACCAACGGATATTTCCAGTACCTGTGAAAAGAACGAGTCGTCTTGCATTGCCTTGAAGAGATCTTTGTGATCCATAACTAGGGGAATGGGGTCATCGCTACCTCCGTATAGGATACCCGGCACCTTGTCGTCCTTCTTGCGCAGGCGACGGCTCGCGGCCTTGCCCATCTGTTCGCGCCGTTCGGCGTTAATCACAATCGAGTCAGCCATATCGGCTCTCCATTAACTAGATTTTGCAACGGATCGAGACCGATCCTTCGATACACACGTCATAGCCTAACCGCTTAAGACGGCCCTTAACGAAACATCGCGCTGACCGACTCTTCGTTACTTACCCGCCGAATCGCCTCTGCCAGAACCCGGTCGAGACTGAGCTGGCGAATCTTGCCACATCTCGCCGCCTCCTCAAACAACGGGATGGTATCTGTCACGACCATTTCGTCGATGTCCGAGGCCTCGATCCTCTTCACAGCGTCCCCAGACAACACGGCATGGGTAATGTAAGCAACAACACCCCACGCTCCTTGAGATTTCAGAGCACGAGCCGCGTTGCATAAGGTACCCGCTGTATCGACCATATCGTCGACCAGGATGGCCGTACGACCGTCGACATCACCAATTATATTCATTACTTCCGATTCGTTCGCCCGATCCCGACGCTTGTCGATAATGGCGAGATCAACATCGTTAATTTGTTTCGCTAGCGCACGAGCTCGCACCACGCCCCCCACGTCAGGACTGACCACGACCGGGTTCTCATAATTCTGCTGTACCGCATGGTCCACGAGAACAGGGGAGCCGTATACATTGTCGACAGGCACATTAAAAAACCCTTGGATCTGATCCGCATGCAGATCAACGGTCATAATGCGATCGATGCCCACTCCCGTGAGTGCGTCGGCGACAACTTTCGCGCTAATCGGCACACGTGCCGATCGCACCCGTCGGTCTTGACGCGCGTATCCAAAGTAGGGAATCACCGCTGTAATTCGCTGTGCTGACGCCCGACGAATCGCGTCAGCCATGATTAACAATTCCATAATGTTGTCGTTCGTTGGTGCACAGGTCGATTGCACTATGAAGACGTCCTTGCCACGGACGTTCTCCCGAATCTCAACATTAACTTCGCCGTCACTGAAACGATCCACCAGTGCCGTGCCTTGTTCAATCCGTAATTCACGAACAATACGACGCGAAAGCTCGCACACCGAGCTCCCGCTGAAAATCATGAGGTCACTCAAGATTACTCCCGTTTCCCTGAATGCACTGTTGTTTGGCTGGGGTGGCAGGATTCGAACCTGCGAATGCCGGGATCAAAACCCGGTGCCTTACCACTTGGCGACACCCCATCACTGACCCCTCGGGGCTCGCGACGCCGGCTATTCTGAATTCGCCGCCCGTGGTGTGTCAACGCGGTCGTGTCAACGCGATCGAACCATTACAAAGAAAAGCGTCAAAGCAGGGCTGACTGCCGAAAACTAACCCGTTCTTTTACTGCGCTAGCATCAATGTCCAACGATTAACCAGTATCGTAATCTGAGACGCTCCTTCCGAACAAATAATCCGGTGGGGCAGTCGCTGTCCTTCGACAACCTTAAAATCGCTGTATGCCAAATTGAAGCCTAGTTGGTTGAAAGCGATAAGGTCTCCAGATTCGTCTCGTTCGAAACCTTGTGCCGGTGGATGGATTGTCGGTCTGCCGAGTACCCAAACGCTGAAGGCGTCAATAGGCACAGAAATACCCAGATGTCGCTGTAAAATTTCATCCGGAACGACGCCCTCAAAGTAATCTCCACTGGCGCTTCGTAGCGTCATCAATGAGGTGTCGCCCGAAAGTCTTGTCTTGCCTTGACCTAACGGTCCCCATAGAACCATATCGAAGTTGTTTTCAGACTGTACCCATCGAATACTTGCGCTCGTCGCTCGGTCCACTCCCCGAATTCCTATTCGACCTTCCAGTATAAAATCCGCATTAACAGCCAGATCAGACCGTGGCAACGAGCTACAAGATACAACGAAAAAAGCGAAAAAAAGCTTAATTAATAATAGCTTAGGTATATTCATACCAATCTCTTGATGAGGGTTCTGATAATATGGTTGAACTCGGGAGATTGGCCCTGACCATACCAGACCACCATGGCACTTCTTGCTATCGGCATTAGTTTCCACACGGCCGACGTGTCAGTTAGGGAGAAGTTCGCATTTCCCGAAACTGACATCGAGCCTGTCTTAAAGGAACTCACGAGCTCGGTCCAAGGTCTGACGGAGTCCATCATACTTTCTACCTGTAACCGCACAGAAATTTACTGTTCGATTGAAAAGACTGCACGTGAAAACTTAGTCCACTGGCTTCTTCGAAATCGACAGGGTGAACTGGACGACTTTAACGCCGTAAATTACACCTACTGGGATCTTGAAGCTGCAAGACACATGATGCGTGTGACGTCCGGTCTCGATTCGCAAGTTCTCGGCGAACCGCAAATCACGGGCCAAGTTAAGGATGCCTACGACTCATCTCGGCGGGCAGAAACCTTGGGTCCCGAACTAAACCTGTTAGCACGTCACACTTTCCACGCGGCCAAACAAGTTCGTTCTCGCACCCATATCGGTCGAAACCCCGTATCGGTAGCGTCCGCTGCTGTAACGACAGCCCATCAAATCTTTTCCGACCTGGCCACAACAAGCGCGCTCCTTGTAGGCGCGGGCGAGACAATCGAATTAGTAGCTCGCCATCTGAGGAGAGCGGGCGTACGTCGAATCGCCATCGCAAACCGTAGCCTGAAAAACGCGAATTCCTTGGCAGCAAAAGTAGCTGACCATTCGATGCGTTTGTCAGAAATTGGAGATGTACTGCACGAATACGATGTCGTCATCAGTTCGACTGGGAGTCCCGAACCCGTAATCGCCAAGAAAACTGTCCAACAAGCACAGCGACACCGTCGATATCGACCACTTTTTATGGTTGACATTGCCGTACCTCGCGACATCGACCCAGAAGTTGCGACACTGAAAGACGTCTACCTTTACACTATCGATGACCTCACTGCGGTTATTGAAGAAAATGTCGAGGGCCGCAAGGAATCTGCGGAACAGGCGGAAGAAATTATTGTCGGGGCTGTTGAGAAATACGCACGTGAACACAGCGCACGTACCGGCCGAGAACTGATAGAACTTTTTCGCAGTTCCGCTAACCGTGTTCGAGATGCAGAGCTTAAAAAAGCTATTGATCGGCTTGATTCGGGTTCTGATCCTGGTGAATTGATATCGAGACTCGCTCATGATCTGACGAACAAGCTAATTCATTCGCCAACGCTGACGATACGAAATGCGGCGTCAGATGATCGGAAAGAAATTCTCGACTATATCCGCAAAAGCCTGGAGCTCGACTGAATCATCATGGCACTAACGGAAAGCGTTATCGCGAAACTCCAGGGCCTTGCGGATCGGCAAGAAGAATTAACACGCCTACTTTCAGATCCAGCGGTCACCGGCAATCGAAACCAATTTGTCGAGTTCAGTCGCGAGTACTCGGAACTAGAACCTTTAATCACTCATTATCAGCGGTACAAGAAATTAATCTCACATCTTGAAGACGCATCAGCATTAACCTCCGACGACGACCGGGAAATACGAGCCCTAGCTGCAGACGATATAGCCGTGCTACGCGTCGAAATCGATGACGTTGGTCGAGCCATACAAACGCTTTTGCTTCCCGAAGACCCCAGCGACGGTTCCAACGTCTTTCTGGAAATTCGTGCAGGGACCGGAGGCGATGAAGCCGCCCTATTTTCTGGCGATCTTTTTCGCATGTACCTGCGTTGGGCCGAATCGAAGGGCTGGCAGATCGAGATCCTAAACGAAAGGCCGGGCGAACACGGCGGTTTCAAGGAGGTTATTTCTCGTATTCAGGGAAACCGAGTTTATAGCCGCATGAAATTTGAATCGGGGGCACATCGAGTACAAAGGGTACCGGAAACCGAATCGCAAGGACGGGTACACACGTCAGCTTGTACCGTGGCGGTTATTCCGGAAGTTGACGAAATAGAAGAAGTGACGATCGACAAAAGCGAGCTGCGCGTGGATACCTATCGATCGTCCGGGGCTGGAGGTCAACACGTCAACAAGACGGAGTCAGCTGTCCGTCTAACTCATATTCCCACCGGACTCGTTGTTGAGTGCCAAGACGAGCGATCGCAGAATAGGAATCGCGCTAAAGCAATGACCTTACTGCAATCGAAACTACTTGATGCCGCCAGGAAGGAAGAACAGTTGGCACAGTCGGAGCGACGAAAGTCCCTAGTCGGATCTGGGGATCGATCTGAACGTATCCGTACGTACAATTTTCCTCAAGGCCGTTTAACCGACCATCGGATCAACCTCACTCTCTACAAGCTCGACGAAGTCATGGAGGGGCATTTGGACCAGATCGTCGAACCTCTCACCCAGGAATACCAAGCTGATGAATTGAGAAAGCTGAGCGAACGTGAGACAGGCTAAAACCATTAAGGATTGTCTTTTTGTTGCCCGCCGGGTCTTACCAAATCCCGAGGCAGAGGTACTAACCGCTTCGGCTCTGGGCGTGGATAGATCAACCTTGTACGCATTTCCTGAATATTGCGTATCCAACAAAGCCGCTCAGCGCCATAAAGATTGGCTCGCGCGACGTGTAAATGGAGAGCCTCTCGCATATATAAGCGGGGAAAAGGAATTTTGGGGACTAAATCTCGTCATATATCCGAAGGTGCTCGTCCCGCGTCCAGAAACTGAGACAGTCGTCGAATGTGCTCTACCATTGACTGATAGTGACAGTAAGGTACTTGACCTGGGAACGGGATCTGGTGCAATCGCATTAGCTCTGGCAAACGAAACCAAAGCCAACATAACTGCAGTAGATATTCGGACCGAATGCGTCGATTTATGCAGGCTCAACGCAGACCGGCTAGGTCTTAACGTAACGGTTAGCTTATCGGATTGGTTCAGCAACATTTCAGGTAGTTTCGACTTGATTGTTTCTAACCCGCCCTACATCGCAGTACACGATCCACACCTGAAAAACGATGGATTGGCATTCGAACCGGACATTGCCCTTTGCGGCGGAAAGGATGGGTTAGAAGCAATTCGAACCATCATTACCGAGGCGCCATCGTACCTTCGATCTGGTGGCAATCTACTAATCGAGCATGGCCACGACCAATCGCGACAAGTTGCGTCATTATTTGAGGAGTCAGGTTTCACGGAAATTCGCAACACCCCCGACATCGCAGGAACGCTGCGCGTTTGCACCGGCACTAAGCCATGAACGACGAACAATTACTCCGGTACAGCCGACAAATCATGTTGCCCGAGCTGGACATAGAGGGTCAGGAAAAGCTTGGGCAGGCAAGTGTCCTGATTATTGGCCTCGGGGGGCTTGGATCACCCGCCGCGATTTATCTAGCCGCTTCGGGCATCGGTGAAGTCACGTTAGTTGACGACGATGTCGTTGATCTTAGCAATCTACAACGTCAGATCGCGCACCGTGAGTCAACGATCGGCGAACCAAAAGTTGCTTCAGCCGGAAAAGCAATCGAACAAATCTCCAGCCAGACACGTATCAACATGATCCAGAATCGACTGCGCGGTAACGATCTATCGGAAGTGGTTAGTCATGCTGACGTGGTTGTTGATGCAACCGATAACTTTGAAAGCCGTTATGAAATAAATGACGCATGCTTATCTGCGCGAACCCCGCTTGTTTCTGGCGCTGCCATTCGTATGGAAGGCCAAGTCACCGTGTTCGACCCGCGCGAAAGCGATTCGCCTTGTTACCGGTGTCTGTATAGTCAAGGCGACAACGAAAACTTGAACTGTGCCGACAACGGCGTCTTAGCGCCAGTGGTTGGGATCATAGGAACAATCCAGGCGATGGAGGCTATCAAGATAATATCCGGTATAGGCGAAACACTCTGCGGTCACGTACTTTACATGGACGCCAAGCGTATGGAGTGGCGTCGGCTCAAGCTACTAAAGAATCCCCAATGCCTTTCCTGTGGATCAACGAGGTGAATTGGAAACGGCTACTCAACCTACCGATTAGATCTTCAGCCACCACCGACAAATCGGAAGGACCGCCACAATCTTTGACTTGCGACATCTTCAAATCCACATTTCCACATGGGTTGATCCGATCGAACGGTTCAAGGTCCATTGCAACATTGAGGCTAAGCCCATGAAAGCTGCACCCCCTTCGTACACGCAAACCCAAAGAACCTATCTTGCTACCTCTAACGTATACCCCAGGCGCATCTCTTTCTCTTGTGGCTCCAATTGAGTAGCTAGCCAGGACGTCAATAATGCTTTCTTCGATGCCGCCAACCAACACGCGAACATTCAGATCCATTCGCCGCAAGTCGAACATGAGGTATACGACTAGCTGCCCGGGCCCGTGATAGGTCACTTGTCCTCCTCGATCCGAGAGAACCACGGGAATATCACCCGGATCAATGATATTTTCCGGTCGACCCGACTGCCCTTGAGTAAAGACGGGTTTATGTTGGGTGACCCATATTTCGTCTAAAGTATTCTTTTTACGCGAGTCGGTCAGACCGCGCATCGCCTCCCACACCGGAACGTAATCGGTTAGGCCAAGACTCCGAACGATAAGACGCACTTGGTATTACTCGATGATGCTGGCAAAGAGAAGATAAACACTGTCGAACATACGAGAAAAAATGCCGGCCTCGTCAATACTCTTCTTTGAGACAAGGGGTGTCTTCAAAAGATCTTTACCGTCCAACATGACACGAAGAGAGCCTATCTCTGCGCCTTCTTTTAACGGCGCTTCAATCTGCGTTGGTAGGTCAATTTCCACCTCCAAATCGTCATAGTGTCCCCTCGCGAACGTCACGTATATCGGCTCTGAAACCCCAACTGGAACATAGTCACTCGTGCCAAAATACATCCTCGCTTCCGTTACTAATTCGTCAGGATTAAAGAGTCCACGTGTTTCAAAGTAACGAAAGCCATATTGAAGTAGCTTTTGGGTCTCTCGCATGCGTACCTCATCGCTGGTCGCACCCATCACGACACTCACTAAGCGCATTTCGTCTCGTTCAGCGGAAGCTACCAAGCAATAGCCTGCCGCCAAGGTATAACCGGTTTTGACACCATCGACAGTCCTGTCTCGCCGCAACAAGCGATTGCGATTCGGTTGTCGAATTTCGGCGAATGTAAATTCACGCTCAGCATAGATCGCATAATGCTCCGGAAACCGTCGAATTAATTCCCGCGTCAACACCGCCATATCCCGAGCACTCGAGGAATGTCCATCCTCATGCAGTCCCGTACTGTTTATGAAGTTCGTACCGTTCATCCCGATTGTCATCGCATACTGATTCATCACATCGGCAAACGCATCCTCATCACCGGCTAGGTACTCAGCAATGGCTACGCTGGCATCGTTTCCCGACTGCACGATGACGCCCCTTAGTAAGTCTGAAAGCGCCACCGTTGTGCCTTCTTGAATGAACATTTTCGAACCCGGTGTCCGCCATGCGTTAACGCTGATAGGCACCTCATCATTGAGGCTAATGCGTCCTGCCTCGAGTTCAGCTGCAACAACGTACCCTGTCATGATCTTCGTAAGGCTCGCGGGCGGAAGAGACTCGTCAGCGTTCGATTCAACAAGGACCCTACCGGTTTCAGCATCAATCAGGATGTATCCATTCGCGGATAATTCCGGTGCTTTCGGAAAAATAATATTTCCGTGGACCGAGTACGAGATGACCATAAGGAGGGCGATTAGTCCCGATATTCGAATAATCCGACGGCACGTTTTCCGCGTTCTCCACATTTTTTATTCCTCAATAACTTCGGGCATGGGGATATCGTGCATGACCGCCAGGGCCAGTAACCTCTCTGCCTGAACGCGGCTCACCAAAGGTCCAGCTCGAACTCGATATCTGCCTTCGTCAGCTATTCGTACTACTGATGGTGTAGCGTTCGAAATACGACTAAAAACCTGTGTGACTGCGTCAGCAACGTCAAAATCGTTGAGTGTGCGAGTTTGCACGAAATACCTCGCCATGATCGACGATGCAGCGGGCTTTGATGGCGTTTGCTCTTCTGACTCGATGACTTCTACCCGAACCCTGGCGGTGCCAACCTTCTCAAAATCCAATTTCACCGCAGCAGCATACGAAAGATCTATCTCCCGATCTGCATGGAAGGGACCCCGATCATTGACGCGAACTATTGTGTTTCGCCCATTGTCTAGATTGGTGACTCGGACATAAGAAGGAATGGGTAGGCGACGGTGGGCTGCTGTCAAAGCGTACATGTCATAGCGTTCACCATTGGCCGTCTGCCGACCATGGAACTTGGTGCCGTACCAAGAAGCATAGCCCTCGTTAACATATCCCGCGGCATTCGATAACACAGTATACGTTTCACCAAGGACCGAATACGGGCTAGTGTTACCGGCTGTCAGGCGTTCCTCATAACGAACGATCGGATCCGGAAGGTTTTCAAGCCATCCGGGGGGATCCGCGGGTTCAAAATCAATCATCCCTTTCGATGTCAAAGAACTTTGACAGCCGACAATCAAGGCAACGGCCAGAATTCCAAAAAAACTGGGCCAATACTTCATAAGCGATCTGGCTTCCTAACGTCGCTCCAACGACTTCGGACGGCTTGAGAAAGTTGCACGACCGCTAAAGCATACATGTGACTATGGTTGTATCGAGTGACTACGTAGAAGTCGTGCAGTCCTAACCAATATTCCCAACCACCACGACCTTCTAGTCTAAAAAGCGCCCCAAGCGTCTGGTCCGGTAACGAAACGTGTTCCACGCCCGCTTTTCGCAGTTCTGCTATCGATCGTTTCGGCTTCAAGCCTTGATTCGCAAATTGGTCAGCTCGCTCATCGGTAACGGTTACGGGCACTGCGATTGGACCCTCGCCGTCCCAACCATGGTGGGAGAAATAGTTAGCTACACTTCCAATGGCATCAGTTTGACTATTCCAAATGTCCCTCGCCCCGTCACCATCAAAATCAATCGCATAGGCGCGAAAGCTCGACGGAATAAACTGACCGTACCCCATGGCTCCAGCATACGAGCCAATCAGCTCGAGCGGATCCTTATTTTCCTCTCGTGCCAATAACAATAGCTCTCGAAGCTCGCTCCGAAAAAAACGCGCTCGCGGGGGGTAGTCAAAGGCCAGGGTCGATAATGCATCCATCACCCGAAAACTTCCCTTATTCCGGCCGTAATTCGTCTCCACCCCTATAACGGCGACGATAATTTCTATTGGAATCCCAAATTTTGATCCTGCCCGATTTAATGCAGCTTCATTTTCTTCCCAAAATTCGACTCCTGCCGCAATCCTCGGCGCGGTCACGAAAATTTCTCGGTACTCGTGCCACGGCTTGGCTTTCTCAGCGGGTCTCGAAATTAGGTCGATGATGCGCTGTTTCTTTTCTACTTGTTCAAAGATATTAAGGAGCTGCTGCGGGTCGAATCCATCTTTTTTCGCTACTTCGTTAACGAACCCCTTTACTGAATCCCGGTTCTCGTAATCCGCAAAGATCGATAATGTAACGATACTGAGCAAAACCGAACGCAGAATGAATCTGGCCGACTTTATGTACATCGTTCTATCTCCAACCACGGTGGGTATGAATCGACATCACTATTCCGAAACCAACCAAGATCGCAATCGCAGACGTTCCACCGAAACTGACTAATGGTAAAGGTGCGCCAGTCACGGGGAGCAAACCCGATACCACGGCGATATTAAGCACCACGTGTACAAAAAAAGTTAGTGTCAGACCACCCGCGGCCAATCGCCCAAACGTATCGCCCGATTGCACTGCAATGTGCATCCCCCTAGCCAACACGAGAACATAAAGAATAATCAACGTCACGACCCCCATAAAGCCGAGTTCTTCTCCAATTACCGCCATAATAAAGTCGGTGTGACTCTCTGGAAGAAATTCTAGCCGACTCTGAGTTCCTTCAAAAAGTCCTTTTCCAAGAAGCCCTCCAGATCCCAACGCCGTGGTCGATTGAATGATGCTCCAACCTGCTCCGAGCGGATCACTCTCCGGATCAAACAGTGTAAAAACACGTTTTTTTTGGTATTCGTTCATAAAGAAATACCAATATGCTGGTATGAGTGAAACGACTGTCAGCGCACCCGCAAGAACTAAACGCCAACGCACTCCAGACAACAGGACTACCAACAAGCCGCCACTAACAACAAGTATCGCCGTGCCCAGGTCCGGTTGCAGCATGACCAAGATTGCGGGAACGACTGCTACGAGGAGAGCAATACCAACCTCAATTGTTCTCGGTGGCAGAGGGCGGTCGTGCAAAAACCAAGCTACCGTCAAAGGCACCGTTACCTTCATCAATTCGGACGGTTGGAAGCGCGGTAGTCCAGGCAAATCGAGCCAACGTTGAGAACCCTTCACTGTCGTGCCGAACAGGAAAACGGCAACTAAGAGAATAAGTCCTATCGCATAAAGCACCGGTGCAAAACGAAGGTACACGCGTGGATGCAACCACGCCGCCAAAGTCATCGCGACAAATCCTACGAGCAGTTTGACCGATTGATTTTCAAGTATTGATAGATCCTGATGAACGGCACTGTACAGAACCGCCAGACCAATCCCCACAATACAGAGGAGCGGTGCCAGCAACATCGGATCAAGATGAAAGTTGTGATTGCGGGACTCTTCGCTTCGTAACCTTAAACCATTGGTTAAGTATCGAGTGTATTCTTTCAACGATTACTCGCAATCTTAGGAAGCAAATACGCGTCGAGTATTTCGCGAGCAATTGGTGCAGCGACTGAACTCCCACCTCCTCCGTTTTCGACCAATACAGCTAAAGCGATGACCGGGTCATCACTTGGAGCAAAGGCAATAAACCACGCGTGTTTTCGCTCGTATTCGTTAAGCTCCGCTTCGTCGTACTGCGCATCTTGATTAATTCCAACGACCTGCGCGGTGCCGGATTTACCTGCCATTCGGTAGGCTATATCCCGCCCTATATAGCTCCACGCCGTCCCATTACCCCCTATCCCGCGATCACCCCGATGAACAACTTCTTCCATTGCACCGATCATTAGTTCCCAGTCCTTCTGGGACGGTCCCGAGATCGGAGGTGGTGGCGATTGCGTTGAATTTAGCGAGGGATCGTCACGCGAGAACAACATTCTTGGATGCTTCCATTGTCCACGCGTGGCGAAAACAGACGCGACGGTGGCTAGTTGTAGCGGCGTAACAAGCAAATACCCTTGCCCTATCCCCATATTCACGGTGTCGCCCGTGTACCAATCTTCTCCTCGAACCCCGTATTTCCATTCGCGACTCGGAAGAATGCCATCAACCGCTTCATAAACGTCTAACGCAGTATCACTTCCTAGGCCAAATTGACTGGCAAACCCGCTCAGCGCGTCAATCTTAAGACGAGTAGCGAGGTCGTAAAAATACACGTTCGACGATCGATAGATAGCACGCCGTAGATCAACAATTCCCTGGCCTCCCGCATCTTCAGGGGTCCAGCTCCAATCTCGAAAAATACGTCGCTGGCCGGGCAACTTGAACCAACCCTGATCGACGATGGTTTCGTCCCAGGACGTAACACCTTTGCTGACGGCGGCCAATCCGACGATCGGTTTAAATGTCGATCCCGGCGCGTATTGCCCTTGGGCTGCTCTATTGAATAATGGCAAATCTCTTGAACTGTTTAGTGATCGATACTCTTGAACTGTCATGCCGGAAACGAAAAGATTGGGGTTGTAACTTGGTCGACTGACCATTGCTAAAATGCCACCCGAACCTGGTTCAATTGCGACAACTGCGCCTCTACGATCACCTAATGCGTTGTACGCGAGAATCTGCAACCGGCTATCCAAATGCAGCTTTAGGTCGCCTCCCTTCACGGGCGGACTCAACTCAAGTTGTCTTATGACGCGACCGCGAACATCGACTTCTACCCGCCGATACCCCACGTCACCATGCAGCACGGGTTCGTAGAATGCTTCTATTCCCCGTCGCCCAACATACCTTGTGGCTGCGTACTGGCTACGGTCAAGGCGATTTAGGTCATCAACGGTAATCCGCCGAACTGAGCCTACCGCATGGGAGACGACTTCACCGAGTGGGTAGTGACGCGCCGCGATACTTGAGACCCGGACTCCCGGAAGAAGATGGCCGTTGACCCTTATAACAGCAGCTTCCTCCTCGCGAAGTCTCAATTTAAGCGCTACGGATTGATACGGCCGTCGCTTTCTCGCGAGACGTCTATGAAACGCCTCGATTTCGCTTTCTTGAATTTCAATGAGACCGCGAACCGCGTTTATCGTCTCCACAACGTTAGTCGTGCGCTCTTTTACAATTTCTAGTGACGAAACCGAACGGTTCTCGGCCAACAAAACGCCGTGCCGGTCAAATATCAATCCGCGTCCAGCTGCCACCGGCTGAACTTCGATACGATTATGTTCGGACCTGGTCTCGTAGTATTCATATTCGAGTACCTGAAGTTGAAATAGGCGACCAACTAAGATCGTAGAAATTCCGACGGCAATGCCGAACAATGTCCAGGCCCGCACGAGGAAGGCCCGCGCTTCGGCTCTCGTATTTTTTATCTGCCTGCCGGGTATGACTTTCACATTCGTGTTGAACTTTAACTTACAGAAGTTTCCTGAGGTGGGTTAAGCTCCTCCACGACATCAGGCTTCCTGATCATCGATTCTTTCCCATAGCCGCTCGAGTTCGTAAAAAGTGCGAGCTTCTGGCTTCATCACGTGCACCACTACTTCCCCAAGATCAATAAGGATCCAGTCGCCGTGCGACAAGCCCTCTACACCGAGAACGTTGACCCCCTCGCTTTTTGCCGAGTGTACGATCTGATCAACAAGCGAACGCATGTGCCGTAAGGAACTTCCACTCGCGATCACCATAAAATCTGTAACGTCAGTGAGAGCCGTGACGTTAATGACTGTTACTTGTTTGCCTTTTAGGTCATCGAGCGCACCTACAACCAGATCACGCAGCCCTTCCGCAGAAACCATCAAAGTATTCAAGTTAGATATAAACCCCGCTGGCGCACGTACTCCCAGACGCTCGGTGGTAATAATTCATCGGGAGCGCAACCTTGAGAAATATCGAGACGCAGCGCCGTAGCAGAAATCGCCATCATCGCCTGGTTACCGAAATAAACAGAGCCGCTCGACCGTTCGAGCACGTCATATTCATCTGCTTTTTTGAATCCTCTTGGCAATCGCTCCGATGCATTCCCACCTCGTGCAAATACAAGAAAACTACATCGGTTAACAAATTCATCGAATCGATACCACGTGTGAACTAAATCGAAGGCGTCGGCGCCAAGAACCCAAATCACCGGTTCATCGTGTGACGCGTTCAAAGAAACAAGCGTTTCAATGGCGTATGAAGGGCCTTTCCTACGAAGTTCGACATCGGACGGGATTAACCTCTCTATGTTTGCACATGCAGCTCTAAGCATGCACCAGCGATCTTCGACGCTCGCAACTGGCGCCTTTCGGTGTGCTGGCCGAGCTGACAACACCATCAAGATCGATGTATCGAGAATATCCGCAGCAACACTGGCAGCATGCAGATGTCCAATGTGCACCGGATCAAAAGTTCCGCCGAATACAACAGTCAAAGATCGCCTCTTTGTCTCGGGCCCATGAGTAGGTCTATCAGCATTGGCGAAAACTCCAATGTAACTTGATCCTGCAACAACAACCTCGAAAGATCCTGGAATCCAACTTAAATCGAAACGCCTACAAATTTCACGTTATCGCGCCGATCCTTGCAGCTTCGCAACGAGCCGTTTGATTTCCGAGAGTCGTTCGCGAGGCATCTGCATCTGAAGCAGGCTCTGCTTAGTTTCTGGGTCCACCGGCAAGAGTTCGGACAGTCTCCAACTGACGGAACGGGCATCGGTAAAATCAATTTCTAATCCAAGGCGCTGGATGATAGGGTCTTCCGCAAGGCGCCTCAGTATTTCGACTAACGGTTCGAACTGTTCCCCAATGCTTATCGCGTGTTCTTCTGGGAGAAATTCCACCTCCCCCATCAACAGTCGGTCGTCTTTTTCCCAGGTACTGCAAACTCTAAATTTGGCCCCGCCTTCACTTATGATCCCCAGCCGCCCATTTGGAAGGGGATTAAAATCAACGATTGACGCATAAGTGCCAATATCAAAGACTGAAGGAGCCTCCTCATCTTTATCGACACGAACCTCGTTTCCATGTCTTATGAGCACGACTCCAAAACCGGTGTTCGACTTGGTGCATGCACTTATCATATCGACGTATCGTGGTTCAAAAATCTGCAAAGGAAGTCGCCCTCCAGAAAAAAGGACGTTGCCGACTGGAAAAAGGGGCAATTCGGTTCGACCTTGCATCCTTGCGACCATATCATTTCCTATGACTAGCGGTTCGGTCTAGTTTCGAGGGATTACCGGCATGGACTACTTTCAGATCGTCGTTCTCGCTCTCATCCAGGGTGTTACGGAGTTCCTACCAGTCTCTAGTTCCGCACACTTAATTCTTCCAACACATCTCTTAGGTTGGCCTGACCAAGGATTGTCTTTTGATATCGCGGTGCACGCCGGGACCCTTTTCGCCGTCCTCGTTTATTTTCGAGACGACCTAAAGCAGTTTGTGGTCGCAGGCGTTGAATATTGGACAGATCGAAGGTTCAACGAACACGCTACCTTACTTGGCAAGCTAATGCTTGCTACGGCTCCCATTGTGATCGCCGGATATTTTCTTAAACCAACCATTGAGCATGAGTTCCGATCGCTTACCGTAATCGCGCTGGCCACCATCGGGTTTGGCTTGCTTCTTGGCATCGCAGATCGACATTCGCAAAACCGGACTGAATTAACTTCACTGCGTTACGTTGAAGCACTGTTCATCGGTGTGATGCAAATCCTTGCTTTAGTACCCGGAACTTCTCGGTCGGGTATTACCTTGACGGCTGCATTGCTCCTTGGTCTGAATCGCGTCCATGCCGCTCGTTTTTCTTTTCTCTTGTCCATTCCCGTAATCGGCGCAGCGAGTATTCTCGCGATACGAGATGCATCCGCAAACGACATTGACACAAATTGGCCGCATTTCGCTCTCGGGATAGGCCTATCAGGAGTGACAGCGTATCTCTGTATTACTATCTTTCTTCGACTCATTGGCCGAACCGGCCTGATGCCTTTTGTCATTTATCGTATTCTGCTGGGTACTTTTCTTTTGACTTTGCTATGAGTCTGAAAGACATCGATCACGTCGCGATCCCGATAGAAAACGTCGAAGAGATACTGGTCTTCTATGAAGAATTAGGATTTCGCCTCGACCGTGATCGAGCCCCTGACTTCTACTCTGTGCATCTAGGCAACACCAAAATCAACTTTCATGCACCCAGTGTCTGGCACTCAGAACGTTTTACGTTGCGAGGGCGAGATGCAATTCCTGGCTGCGGCGACTTTTGCTTGGTGTGGGAAGGCACCGAGGATCAACTCCACGACATGCTCCACAAAAATAAAGTTCCCATCGTCGAAGGCCCTATCGAAAGAGACGGCGCAATGGCCGGCGGAAGACGCGGCATCAGCACTTATGTACGGGATCCGGACGGGAATCTAATAGAGTTCATCCGCTATTGACGTGTGCCCCACACCCTCCGATCCCCTAGAACGGTATGTCGTCGTCAAAATCTTCAAGGTCGGATTCGTTGCTTTGAGGCGGGTCTGCTCGTTTGTCTTGGCTACCGCCCTGAGGCGGTTCCCCGTCGTAGCCACCGGGATTAGCCCCTCTACTGTCCAGCATCTGCATTTCGCGGGCAATCACTTCGGTACGATATCGTGTGTTGCCGTCCTTCTCCCAAGAACTAGTTCTCAATCCACCCTCAATGTATACCTTTGAACCCTTCTTCAGATATTCGCTCGCAATTTCGCCAAGGCGTGCAAAACAAACGACGTTATGCCACTCGGTTCGTTGTTGCATTTCCTGGGTCGACTTATCACGCCAACTTTCACTGGTAGCCACGCTAAATCGAGTAACAGCGCTCCCACTTTGGGAATATCTTGTTTCGGGATCTCGTCCGAGATTCCCAATGAGCATAACCTTATTCAGCCCACGCGCCATTTAATTTCTCTTCTTCTGAGCATATTGAGTCTAGCGCATCGTGGATCCCCAGCCTACCGGCTTCCAACGATTTGGGTTAACGACAAGCAATTGTTGCGAGGGGCAAATGATGGCGTTAGCGTTGACCGTTTATCAAAAGGATTTTGCTGACATGAGTTCGTCACTTACCGAAATCTCGGTGCAAGGCGCACGGACACACAATCTAAAGAACGTTAACCTGAACCTCCCGAGAGACAAGCTGATCGTCATTACCGGCTTATCGGGATCGGGAAAATCTTCTCTAGCTTTCGACACGCTTTATGCCGAAGGCCAACGACGCTACGTCGAATCTCTCTCGGCGTACGCTCGCCAGTTTCTATCAATAATGGAAAAACCCGATGTGGATCACGTCGAAGGTTTATCGCCAGCAATCTCTATCGAGCAAAAATCGACCTCTCACAATCCTCGCTCGACGGTCGGGACCATCACCGAAATATCCGATTACCTGCGTCTTTTGTTCGCCCGCGTTGGCGAGCCTCAGTGCCCGGAACACGGGGACACATTGGACGCCCAAACAATCAGCCAAATGGTCGATCAGGTGCTCGACCTCAACAGAGATGACCAAATCATGGTCCTGGCACCCGTCATCCAGGATCGTAAGGGTGAGCACAAACACGTTTTTGCCGAACTGATTGCGAATGGATTTATACGCGCAAGAATAAACGGGGTGATAGTCGATCTGGATCATCCGCCCGAACTAGAAAAAAACAAGAAACACTGTATCGAAGCTGTCGTCGATCGCGTACGAATCCGTCCCGAGATGCAGCAACGATTGGCAGAATCCTTCGAAACAGCTCTGGACCTCGCCGGCGGAATCGCCGTCGTAGCTCGGCCCAACGACGTCGATGGAACAGAAGATATCGCGTTTTCGTCGCAGTTTGCTTGCCCACTTTGCGGATACAGCATCGCCGATCTCGAGCCTAGACTGTTTTCCTTTAACAACCCAGCCGGTGCTTGCCAGGAGTGCGACGGTTTAGGAGTTAAACAGTACTTCGACCCTGATCTGGTAGTGACGGATTCGGCCGCTTCTCTCGCAGAAGGCGCGATTCGCGGTTGGGATCGACGCAATATTTACTATTATCACCTGCTCTCATCGCTCGCTTCACACTACGGATTCGAGCTCGAAACACCATTCAGCCGCCTGAGGAAGAAACATAGGGAGGCAATTCTGTATGGATCTGGGGAGCAGAGAATTGACTTCAGTTATGTGAATGATCGAGGAGACGTCATTCGGCGTCGACACCGATTTGAAGGTGTACTCCCAAACATGGACCGTCGCTTCCACGAAACCGAATCTAGTTTTGTCCGCGAAAATTTACAGAAATATTTGACTGTAAGAGATTGTCCCGCCTGTCTTGGCACCCGTTTGCGAACAGAAGCACGCCACGTTTTTATCGATGGAACTGCGTTACCTGAAGTAACAAGCGAGTCGGTTGAAAACACCTTAGAGTACTTCAACAAGCTCAAGTTAGATGGTCGCCGCGGCATTATTGCAGAAAAAATCTTAAAAGAAATTCGGGCAAGACTGCAGTTTTTAGTTGACGTTGGTCTCAATTATCTCAGCCTCGATCGCAACGCCGGTTCCCTATCCGGGGGAGAAGGTCAAAGAATCAGACTGGCCAGTCAAATCGGCGCGGGATTGGTGGGTGTGATGTATATATTAGATGAGCCATCGATCGGTCTTCATCAGCGCGACAACGCCCGCCTCTTGCAGACGCTCACACAACTACGAGATTTGGGTAATACCGTAATTGTAGTCGAGCACGACGAAGAAACTATCCGCACCGCTGATCACATCGTCGACATGGGTCCAGGCGCAGGTATCCATGGTGGCTCCGTGGTCGCAGAAGGGCCTCTTGATGCAATATTGGGATGCGAGTCCTCCATTACCGGCCAATTTTTGTCTGGAAAGCGATCCATAGAAGTTCCTCAAACTCGAAAGTCCCACGAAGCGTCAAAGAAATTTCGGTTAATCGGCGCACATGGAAACAACCTCAAAAACATAACCGTGGATATACCCATGGGGTTATTTACCTGCGTTACCGGAGTTTCCGGTTCGGGTAAATCCACTCTGATTAACCAGACCCTTTATCCGATCATATCCAGAGCCCTCAACGGAACGAGCTCTGTTAACCCCAAACCGTACGATGGTATTGAAGGGCTTGAGAATCTGGATAAGGTGGTCGCTATCGACCAAAGCCCAATTGGACGAACCCCGCGCTCAAATCCTGCAACTTATACCGGTCTCTTCACGCCCATCCGAGAGCTCTTCGCACAGACGCAGGAATCTAGAGCCCGTGGATATAAGCCTGGTCGGTTCAGCTTTAATGTCAAAGGAGGCCGCTGCGAGGCGTGCCAGGGAGATGGTGTGATCAAGGTCGAAATGCATTTCCTGCCCGACGTTTACGTTCCATGCGACGCGTGTGCGGGGAAACGCTATAGCAGGGAAACGCTCGAAGTTCGTTACAAATCAAAAAACATCCATGACGTTCTCGATATGACGGTCGAGGAAGCTTATCTGTTCTTCGAAGCAATTCCTGTGCTTGCACGCAAACTAAAAACCATCGTTGATGTCGGCCTTTCATACATACACCTTGGCCAGAGTGCGACGACTCTTTCCGGAGGGGAAGCGCAAAGGGTCAAACTATCCCGTGAGCTGTCTAAGCGGGGCACAGGAAAGACGCTCTATATTCTCGATGAGCCAACCACAGGCCTTCATTTCCGCGATATCCAACAACTCCTGGAAGTCTTGCAACGACTTCGAAACGATGGGAATACCATTGTTGTTATCGAACACAACCTAGACGTCATTAAAACGGCGGATTGGATCATCGACCTCGGTCCTGAGGGAGGATCAAGGGGCGGGGAGATTATTGCCTTCGGTACTCCAGAAGAGCTGGCTCTTCAGAAGAAATCCCATACCGGCCAATTCCTAAATTCCGTTCTTAACGTCATGTGAAGTAATTCCCGTGACGTCTGCAACGCGCTCATAAATCGCAATTATTGTTGGCGCTAAACCTTGTCGGTCTGCTGATTGGCTTCAGAATCGACATCCGTATCTTGACTGGCCAGCCTCGTTTAAGACTCGTCTTCCTACTCTTATTTTTCGACCATTTCGGAATCCGCTTCTGCGCTATTTTCCTCCGTGTCTCCACGTTTCTGATCATCGTCTTCGATGGCAAAGGTGGCTTCTTCATCAAAGTCGCCAATTTCTTCGGTGTCCAGTTGGCGTCCCACTAACTCGACAAAGGCGAGTGGCGCGGAATCCCCGTGTCGGTTTCTGGTCTTTAAAATACGAGTGTAGCCCCCAGGGCGATCTTCGTATCGCGGCCCCAACTCGCCAAAAAGCTTGGCGACGGCAACCTTATCCCTCGTACGGGAAAACGCGAGCCTACGATTCGCCACCGAATCAACTTTCGCGAGCGTTATTAGCGGTTCTGCCAATCGCCGCAACTCCTTGGCTTTCGGGACGGTCGTTTTGATTATTTCGTGCTCGATCAGTGAAACGACCATGTTTACAAACATAGCTTTTCGATGAGCACTAGTTCGGCTTAGATGTCTGCCACTTTTCTTATGTCTCATATCGATCGTCCGACCCATTCAAACGCAATGGATTCTCACGTTACTGTCGTATTGGGCTGAAGACTTGCCGGAGGCCAATTTTCAAGACGCATACCAAGAGACAATCCCCGCGAACTCAGAACTTCTTTTATTTCGGTAAGCGACTTCTTACCCAAATTAGGCGTTTTCAACAATTCAACTTCTGTTCGTTGAATAAGATCTCCAATGAAATAAATATTTTCGGCCTTGAGGCAATTGGCTGATCTAACAGTGAGCTCCAAGTCATCGACGGGGCGTAAAAGAATAGGATCGACTTCATCCGTTATCTCCTCTATTTTCGAATCGCTCGCTTTGTCTAAATCCACGAACACGGCCAGCTGTTGTTGTAATACCGTTGCCGCCCTTCTTATCGCTTCTTCCGGGTTGATCGTCCCGTTGGATTCAATATCGATAATGAGCTTATCAAGGTCAGTACGTTGCTCGACCCGGGCGTTTTCGACGGAATAAGAAACTCGTCGCATCGGACTATATGTCGCATCGAGTCGAAGTAGTCCAATCGGCCGTGTTTCATCTTCTTCGTCGCCCGTATATTCAACGGCCTCGTATCCGCGACCTCGTGTGATTTTAGCTTCAAGACGAATTTCACCCTTGTCGTTTAAAGTACAGATCTCGTGATCTGGATTGGCGATTTCTACGTCCTGAGTCAACTGAAAATCTGCGGCTGTTACTACAGCTGGGCCGGTCTTCGATAAAGATACCATCGCTTCGTCACCATGATGAAGCTGTACGGCCACCCCCTTTAGGTTCAACAATATGTTTAACACGTCTTCTTGAACCCCTTCGATTGAAGTGTATTCGTGCACCACTCCATCGATCTGTACTTCCGTAATCGCATAACCAGGCATGGAAGACAGGAGGATCCGTCTTAACGTATTACCTAACGTATGTCCAAACCCTCGTTCGAGTGGCTCTAAGGTAATTCGGGCGCGCGTCGAACTAATATCCTCAACGTCAATCCGCTTGGGTGTCAGTAATTCTGTTGCCGACTGTGACATAGGTCATTTCCTCCGCGTACGGGGCTCCTTGGAAAATGAAAGCTCTTCGTCGAAAAAGTTACTTCGAGTAAAGCTCCACGATGAGATTCTCATTGATTTCTGTAGGTAACTCAGATCTATCCGGAGGGCGCTTAAATACGCCCTCCATCTTCTCGATATTTACATCAACCCACTCGACGTCGCCTCTCTGCGCCGCTAACTCCATCGCCGATTGTATTCTGAGCTGGCCCTTCGCTTGCTCACGAACGGATACGATGTCATTCGGACTTATCTGATATGACGCAATGTTGACATGATCTCCGTTCACAAGGATCGCTTTATGTGAAACGAGTTGACGAGACTCCGCTCTTGTCGACCCAAACCCAATGCGGTAGACCACATTATCCAGCCGACTTTCAAGAAGACGCAAAAGATTCTCTCCGGTCGCTCCTTTCTGACCATCGGCTTTCTTGTAATAGTTACGGAATTGCTTTTCGAGCACCCCATACATCCTTCGCACTTTCTGTTTCTCTCGCAATTGAACTGCGTAGTCACTCATCCGCTGGCGCCGGCCAGAGCCAGAGCCATGTTGACCTGGAATCGTATCCGCCCGACATTTCGAATCGAGCGGCCGTACGCCACTTTTCAAAAATAAATCCGTGCCTTCTCTACGGGACAGTTTGAGCTTGGGTCCGAGATATCTAGCCATCGTTAATTCCTATCCCTAAACACGTCTTTTCTTTGGCGGACGACAACCGTTGTGAGGAATTGGTGTCACATCGGAGATGCTATTAATTTTCAACCCGGCTCCATTCATTGCACGGACAGCTGACTCGCGACCCGGACCTGGTCCCTTAATGTAAACATCCACACTACTCATGCCGTGCGATTCTATTGTCGCCAGCGCAACCCGTTCTGCCGCAACTTGAGCCGCAAACGGCGTACTCTTCCTCGAACCCCGAAACCCGGAACCACCGGCAGTCGCCCAGCCCAGAGCATTACCCTGTCGATCTGTAATCGTGATTATCGTATTGTTAAATGACGCATGCACATGAGCGATGCCATCGGCGACGGTCCGCCTGCCTTTTCTAACTGGTGGTACCTCAGCCATGCTTATTTCCTTATAAGGCGTTTCGCGCCTTTACGTGTTCGTGCATTCGTACGGGTGCGCTGACCGCGCACCGGCAAGCCCCGACGATGTCGAATTCCGCGCGTACAACCAAGATCCATCAGACGTTTAATGTGCATTGACTCTTCTCTTCTCAAGTCGCCTTCGATCGGAAACTTATTGAGCTCATTACGCAGTGCATCCAGATCACTTTCAGAGAGATCCTGGACGCGAACGAAAGGGTCGACTCCCGCACTATCACAAATCTTCTTTGCTGAGCTTCTTCCAATACCGAATATGTACGTCAACGAAATTACCGCGTGACGGTTGTCGGGAATATTTATTCCTGCAATTCGAGCCATCTCTATCCCTGCCTCTGTTTATGCCGGGGTTCGGTCTTGCAAATAACCCGCACGGTGCCTTTTCGACGTACGATCTTACAATCCCTACACATTTTCTTTACTGACGCTCTAACCTTCACGATCTTCGATCCTTTTCAACGAGGGCGCCTTCCGTATCCCTTCAAGTTGGATTTTTCCATCAATTTCGCATACTGGCTCGACATGAGATGCGACTGCACCTGCGACATAAAGTCCATTGCGACAACTACTACAATCAGCAACGCTGTGCCCCCGAGCTGAAAGCTGACATCAAAGAAAACAATCATCAATTCGGGTAGCAGGCACACTGCCGTCACATACAATGCCCCAAAAATCGTTAAGCGCGTCATCACTTCATCAAGATATTTCGCCGTTTGTTGACCAGGGCGTATCCCGGGGACATACGCACCTTGCCGCTTGAGATTGTCTGCCATGTCCTTCGGATCGAACTGAATAGCTGTATAGAAGAAACTAAAGAAAATGATCCCAGCCGCAAAGACCAGGATGTATAGAGGCTGTCCCGGAGTTAAGAACAATGAAATATCTTGTAACCAATCCCAACCAGGGTTTTGGCCAAACCATTGCGCAATCGACGCTGGCGCCATTATCAAACTACTAGCAAAAATCGCCGGGATTACTCCTGCCATGTTGATCTTGAGGGGTAGATGGCTCGTCTGTGCTTGGTATAGGCGACGACCTTGTTGACGCTTCGCGTAATTGACGGTGATACGACGTTGGCCGCGCTCAATAAATACGACAAAGCCAACAATCAAAAACGCAATGCCTCCGATCAAAAGCAATACGATGATATTGATATCACCTTGTCTCGCTGCCTCGAACGCTTGGCCAACTGCTGAGGGAAATCCAGAAACTATCCCAGAGAAAATGAGCAGGGAAATGCCATTGCCGATTCCTCGTTCAGTGATTTGCTCCCCAAGCCACATGACGAATAATGCACCCGTCACTAGCGTCGTAATAGATACGAAGTAGAACCCTGGACCCGGACTGAATGCCAAACCTTGTCCAGCCAACGTGCCTGTCAACGCCGTTCCCTGCACAAGACCTATCAATACCGTCCCATATCGTGTGTATTGAGTGATCTTCCGGCGTCCCGCATCACCTTCTTTACGCAACTGACTTAGCGACGGATACATCATGGTCATCAGATTCATGATGATGCTTGAGGTAATGTATGGCATTGGGCCGAGTGCGAGGATGCTCATCCGCTCAAGCGCCCCACCCGAAAACATGTTGAAAACGTCAAGGATCCCACCCTGATTAGCTTCAAAAAGACTGCGTAATTGATCAGGGTTAATCCCAGGTACCGGAATATGGGTGCCGATTCGGTAAACGAGCAACGCAAACAATACAAAAAACAGGCGGCCGCGCAGCTCAGAGAGGCCCGATTCAACACCCGCTAGTCCTTGTGTAGTCGTTGCCATTAATTCTCGCCGCTAACTCTCGTCCGCGATGGTTCCGCCGGCCTTCTCAATGGCCGCACGGGCACCCCGCGTTACCCAGAGTCCCTTTATCGTCATCGCCCGATGGATCTCTCCAGACAGGAAGACACGGGCACGTTTGACGTCTTTCGACAGGACGTTCGCGTCTTTAAGTGATTCGAGAGTGATTTCGTCACCCGTTACGCTGTTAAGTTCCCCGACCCGAACCTCAGCCGTAACCGCTCCAATTCTTGAACGAAATCCAAATCTCGGGACGCGTCGTTGAAGAGGAAGCTGCCCGCCTTCAAACCCGATTCTCACTTTCCCCCCTGAACGCGACCTTTGCCCTTTGTGACCGCGTCCACAGGTTTTCCCCTGCCCAGCCGAAACACCTCGACCGAATCGTTTACGCTGCTTCCGGCTCCCGCGAGGAGGATTAATGTCGTTAAGCTTCATTAATCGCCTCCATCAACCTTAATCAGATAATCAATTTTATTGATCATCCCGCGAACGGAAGCAGTATCTTCAACTTCAACTTCATCACCAATTCGCCTCAAGCCGAGACCAGAGACACACGCCTTATGCTTCTTTAAGCGACCCGCGGTGCTCTTAACAAGTTTGATTTTTACGTTCTTAACCGCCATGAAGTTACGCCACTAGTTCATCCATGGTTTTGCCACGTTTCGCAGCGACAACACCCGGTGAGCGCATATTACAAAGGCCTTTGTATGTCGCTCGTACAACGTTTATAGGACTCGTCGATCCGTAACATTTTGCTAAGACATTGCGAACACCCACGGCCTCGAGAACCGCTCGCATGGTTGCGCCAGCAATCACTCCTGTGCCTTCCGACGCCGGTTGCATGTATATGGTCGACGCACCGTGACGAGCAGTAATCGGATACCAAAGCGTATTTCCGTTCAACTCAATATCGACCATGCCACGACGCGCGGCCTCCATCGACTTCTGAATGGCTAGCGGGACTTCACGCGCTTTACCACGCCCAAATCCGATCCGACCCGCACCATCCCCAACAACCGTCAGTGCGGTAAAACCAAAAATTCGCCCACCTTTAACCACTTTCGCGACTCGGTTAACTTGAACCAGTTTTTCAACAATGCCTTCTTCTTTAATCTCGTCCGAATAGGCCATAGCTAGAACTCCAATCCACCTTTGCGCGCAGCTGCAGCAAGTGCTTTTACGCGACCATGGTATTTGTACCCAGAACGGTCGAAAGCAACCCGATCGACCCCGACCTCCTTCGCCCTCAACGCAATTAAATCCCCCACTTTACCCGCGGCTTCCACATTTCCGGTGTTATCCCCACGTAAACTCGGATCAAGCGTTGACGCTTGGGCAAGAATGCGGTCTCCTTCCGGCGATACAACCTGTGCATACATGTGTTTGGCCGATCGATGCACAGTCAATCTCGTCGCGCGTTTTTCGCGCATTTGCATTCGCCCCTTCCGGGCTCGCCGCATTCGAGATTTTGTTTTTGAATCCATTATTATTTCTTTTTCGCTTCTTTCCTGCGTACACGCTCTCCGGCATACCGAACCCCCTTACCCTTGTAGGGTTCGGGCGGGCGATACGAGCGTATCTCCGCAGACGCCTGGCCGACTAGCTGTTTATCAATTCCACTCACCACGATTTCCGTCTGACTGGGAGTCGTGATCTCAAGGCCGTCGGGGATTTCATAATCAACCGGATGAGAAAATCCTAGCTGCATCGTCAATTTTTTACCTCTTGCCTGCGCACGATATCCTACCCCCAACAATTCCAGTCTCTTTTCCCAACCCTCGTTAACGCCTTGAACCACGTTATTGACCAGCGCTCTAGTGGTCCCCGCCATGGCCCATCCTTCACGTGAACTCGCTTTGAAAACCAATTCATTGTTATTCTGTTCGACTTCGACATTGTCCGCTAAAGGAACCGTCAATTCGCCTTTACTCCCCTTCACCTTTATCCCCACATCGGTGACACTAGCCTCAACACCTTGCGGCAATTCAACTGGACTTTTGGCTACACGCGACACATTAACCCCTCAAAAAACCGTGCAAAGCACCTCGCCGCCAACTCCTTCTCGGCGAGCCGTTTGATCCGTGATGACTCCTTTATTGGTACTCACAATCGCAATGCCCAATCCACCCTTCACTCGGGGTAGGCGCTCGGCATCTCTATAAATTCGTAATCCCGGACGACTAATCCGAGCAATTTCTTCGATCACTGGAGCGCCCTCGTGGTATTTAAGCGCAATCGAAAGCTCGGGCTTGACGTCGCTTTCAACATGAAAATCCTTGATGTAGCCCTCGGCCCTAAGCACCTCACAAATCGCAATCTTTAATCTTGAACTTGGCATCGAGACATTGGCACGACTAGCGAATTGAGCATTACGAATCCGCGTCAACAAGTCTGCGATAGGGTCTTGTAAACTCACGGCTACCAACTTGCCTTAACTAACCCTGGGACGTCGCCACGCATCGCCGCCTCTCTTAGCTTCGTGCGAGCTAGTCCGAACTTTCGATAGACGCCTCTTGGGCGACCTGTTATTCCACAACGGCGCTGCTGCCGAACCGGACTCGCATTGCGGGGTAATTTTTGTAACTGTAATTGAGCTTCCCAGTGTTCATCATCCGTCGCCGAACGGTCATTGATAATCTCTTTTATAGCAGCTCTTTTATCAGCATATTTAGCAACCGTCCGCGCACGCTTCTTTTCTCGTTGGATCATTGAAAGCTTCGCCATGATCAGCTCCTAAAAGGAAAATTGAAGGCTCTAAGTAAATCGAGTCCGGCTTCGTCCGTCGCAGCGGTATTTGTGATGGTCACGTCTAGACCGCGGATTTTGTCGATCTGATCGTAATCGATTTCAGGGAAGACAATTTGCTCCGCAATACCCATGGAAAAGTTCCCATGGCCGTCAAACGAATTAGGGTTTAATCCGCGGAAATCCCGCATGCGGGGAATGGCGATACTAATCAGCCGCTCAACAAATTCGTACATACGCCGACGACGCAGAGTTACTTTACAACCGATCGGATAGCCCTCTCGAATCTTAAATCCAGCCTCTGACTTGCGTGCTTTTGTGATTAAAGGCTGTTGCCCAGAGATTCGACTCAAGTCGCCAACCGCACTATCCATGATTTTACGATCCGCAAGAGCTTCGCCGACACCCATGTTAAGCGTAACCTTCGTCAGACAGGGCACTTGCATGGGCGAGCTATACCCGTATTGCTTCTGTAGTGCAGGACGAATCTCTTGAATATACTTTTCTTGCAACGCGTTCATCTATTCATCAACCAATCTTCCGTCCGACTTGAAAACTCGAACCTTTTTCCCATCGTCCGTTCGAATACCGACACGATCAGCCGTATTGGTCGACTCGTTGTATATCGCTAGGTTAGAAAGGTGTATCGGCGCCTCCCGATCGACAATACCGCCACGCTCTCCAGACTGTGGATTTCCACGTTGATGTTTCTTCACTAAGTTCACCCCAGAAACGACAACACGATCGTTGCCTAATATTTCGACTATCGCCCCTCGTTTACCCTTATCCCGTCCAGCGATGACGATAACCTCATCTTCTTTACGCATTTTCCTCATTCGGTTTACCGTGTCACAGCACTTCAGGGGCTAATGAAATAATTCGCATGAAATGCTCTGTCCGCAGTTCTCTCGTGACGGGACCAAAAATCCGTGTGCCTACCGGCTGAAGCTGCGGGTTCAACAAAACCGCGGCGTTCTGATCAAAACGAATCACGGAGCCGTCGCCACGTCGCACACCTTTCTTTGTGCGAACAACGACTGCCTCCATTACTTGCCCTTTACTAACTCTGCCTCGCGGGATCGCCTCTTTAACCGTAACCTTAATGACATCCCCAATTCGGGCGTAACGCCGGTGCGAACCACCAAGCACCTTGATGCACTGGACACGCCGGGCACCACTGTTGTCGGCGATTTCGAGCATTGTTTCTGCCTGAATCATCCCGCATCTACCCCGATAGCACGCTCGTCAATAGATTCTAGACACCAACTCTTTGTTTTCGAAAAAGGTCGTGTTTCAACGACACTGACTATGTCGCCCACCTTGCAATCATTGTTTTCGTCGTGAGCCGAAACCTTAGCCGACCGCCGAATGTATTTCCCGTAGATAGGGTGCTTCACTTGGCGTTCGATACGAACAACAACAGTTTTGTCCATACCGTCCGAGACCACCACACCAGAAATTACTCGATTCTTGCGCTCGGACATCTCAGACACTTTGCTTCTCCCTGATCAATGTTTTTACCCGCGCGATGTCCCTTTTCGTTTCGCCTATAAGGTGAGTTTGGGGGAGTTGCTCACTTGCCCCTTGCATTCGCAAATTAAAATGCTCCTTTCTCAATTTGACGAGCTCGGTTTGGAGTTCATCTACGTTCTTCTCTCTCAACTCTTCCGTTTTCATCACATTGCCGACCGTCGAACAATCGTCGTTGCAAAAGGAAGCTTAGATGCCGCAAGCGTCAATGCAGCACGCGCCACATCCTCCGGTACTCCTTCCATCTCGTAAAGCACACGACCGGGTTGAACCTGTGCGACCCAATACTCCACTGCACCCTTCCCCTTGCCCTGGCGCACCTCAAGAGGTTTTTTTGTTATTGGCTTATCCGGGAAAACGCGTATCCATATCTTGCCGCCACGTTGGACGTGTCGCGTCATCGCTCGCCGTCCTGCTTCTATCTGTCGTGCCGTCAGGCGACCTCGGCCGGTAGCCTTGAGGCCATACTCGCCAAAACTCACCCTGCCACCACGAATAGCGAGACCTCGATTACGACCTTTTTGGGTCTTTCTGAAACGTGTCTTCTTGGGTTGAAGCATTAATCAAGCCCTAAGCGCTGACCGCCGGAGAGATGTCCCCAAATTCATCTTCTTCAACTCCAATGATTTCGCCTTTAAAGATCCACACTTTGACGCCCAAAATGCCATAAGTCGTCTTTGCCTCGGCCGTCGCATAATCAATGTCCGCCCGAAGCGTATGCAGTGGTACACGCCCCTCGAGGTACGACTCCGAACGTGCTATGTCGGCCCCTCCGAGACGGCCTGCTACTCGAACCTTGATGCCTTTTGCGCCTAATCGCATCGCATTTTGGATTACTCGCCTCATCGCTCGTCTGAATTGAACGCGTCGCTCAAGTTGTTGCGCCACATTCTGAGCAACGAGCAAAGCATCAATCTCCGGTTTCCGAATTTCCTCCACATTGACGTGTACGGCCATTCCCATCATTCGCGTCAAAATGACACGCAACTTCTCCACATCTTCTCCTTTTTTCCCGATGACGATGCCCGGGCGAGCGGTAAATATGGAGACCCGTGCTGTTTGTGCCGGTCGTTCGATCTCGATACGACTGACTGACGCTTGTGACAAGCGTTCTCGGAGAAAAGAGCGCACCTGAAGATCATTCAATAAGTATTCAGCATACGTTTGTTTGTCCGCATACCACACTGACGTGTGTTCCTTAACGATGCCTAACCGCATTCCAGTTGGATTAACTTTTTGTCCCATACGAATTACCTAACCTTCATCCGTCAGGGTGACGGTGACATGACACGAACGTTTCAGAATCCGATCGGCGCGACCGCGCGCGCGGGGTCGAATTCGCTTCATGGTTGCACCCGCGTTGACATACGTCTCTGCTACCACTAGTTCGTCAATGTCTGCCCCTTCGTTATGCTCAGCGTTGTGGATAGCAGATTCGAGCACCTTCCTCACTAATCGTGCGCCCTTTTGAGACGAAAACGTTAACGTACTAAGTGCCTCGTCTACTGATTTTCCACGTATCTGATCGACAACCAAACGCGCTTTCTGGGGCGAAAGGGGAAGCTTTCTCGCGGTTGCTCCTACATGCATCTCGATATCCTCAACGTTGTGCCCTGCGATCACCCGCGTGTCCTCTAAAAGTTCGCGTAGGCGCAAACTCGCCCAATTTGTGACCAACCATATCTTCTGAAATAAAAATCGGAATGTGCTGTCGGCCGTTATGTACCGAAATTGTTAAACCAACCATATCGGGCATGACCATCGAGCGACGCGACCACGTTTTGATGGGTCGTTTGTCATTGGTCTCTTTCGCCTTTTCAACTTTCTTCATTAGATGTAAATCAACAAAAGGCCCTTTGCGCAAAGATCGAGGCACTGTTCTATCTCCTTCCGCGCCGACGTACGATGAACTTATCGGTCCGTTTATTCTTTCGCGTTTTGTATCCTTTGGTCGGCACTCCCGTGGGAGATACCGGATGCCGTCCCCCTGAAGATTTGCCTTCGCCACCTCCATGAGGATGATCTACGGGATTCATCGCAACGCCGCGCACTGTAGGGCGTACGCCACGCCATCTTTTCGCTCCCGCCTTACCGAACGAACGTAGATTGTGCTCGCCACTTCCGACTTCTCCTATCGTCGCTCGACAATCGGCCAATACACGTCGCATTTCACCCGAGCGCAGACGCAGCGTCGCATAAGATCCTTCACGTGCGACCAATTGAGCGGAAGAACCAGCGCTCCGCACCATCTGTGCACCTTTATCGGGTTTGAGCTCGATGCAATGAATGACGCTACCCAGCGGAATACTTTTCAGAGCCATGGCATTACCCGGACGAACTGGCGCTGAAGCACCAGACATAAGTTCGTCTCCCACCTTCAAGGTCCGCGCAGCAATGATGTAGCGGCGCTCGCCGTCGGCGTATTTCAATAAAGCGATATTAGCGGTTCGATTCGGATCGTATTCGAGTCGCTCTACCCACGCTCGAATGCCATCTTTATTCCTCTTAAAATCAATTTTTCGATAGTGTTGCTTATGTCCGCCACCGCGATGGCGGACAGTGATTCGTCCTGCAGAATTACGTCCACCAGTCGCACTTTGGGGCTCGGTAAGTCGTTTGTAAGGAGTCCCCTTATGTAAATCAGGATCCACTACCCGAACCACGAAGCGTCTTCCTGCGGAGGTTGGTTTTGCCTTAACGACTGGCATCAGCTAGCACCCTCGGTGAAATCAATTTCTTGACCTTCAGCCACCCGAACGTACGCTTTTTTCCAGTTCTTAGAGCGCGATGGTCCTCGAAAAGTACGTTTTATTTTTCCTTTCACATTTAAGGTCGTAACGTTTTCGACCGATACTTCAAAAATCGTTTCCACCGCGCGCTTGATCTCAAACTTTGTTGCATCCGGCGCAACCTTGAACGCGTATTGATTTGACCGCTCACCCATAACAGATACTTTTTCCGAGATGTGCGGTTCGCGAAGCACGTTGTATAGCCGATCGGGATTCATACTAATGTCTCTTCCACATCCTTAAGAGCATCGACGGTCATAAGTACTTTCTCGTGACTAATCAAACTGACCGGATCAATATTTTTGATATCCAGAATGCTGACTGCCTTGAGGTTCCGTGCGGCAAGGACAAGCGAACTGTTTAATTTATGATCCACGATGAGTACGTCTTTAATATCCATTTCACTCAACTTGTCTACCAACGCCTTTGTTTTATGGGTATCTAGGGTAAATTCTTTCACGACCAGCAATCGATCTTGGCGAATCAGTTCAGAAAGGATGCATCGCAGCGCACCCCTATACATCTTGCGATTTACTTTCTGCGAAAAATCCCGTGGTTTCGACGGGAACGCTCGCCCACCTCCGCGCCAAATTGGGCTTCGTATCGAACCCGCTCGCGCTCTACCCGTACCTTTTTGCCGCCAGGGTTTTCTTCCGCCACCACGAACTTCCGCGCGTGTTTTTTGGGAGCTCGAACCGCTTCGTCCTGCCGCCATAAAGGCAGTGACGACTTGGTGAACCAACGCTTCATTGTATTCTCGACCGAAGGCGACTTCTGAAAGTTCCACCGATTCATCACCAGATAGGAGCGACACATTCATGTTGCGGTACCCGCGTCTACTCGCTCTTCCGCCGATGTTGGGGCACTTTGAGTAGCGGCTTTAACGCCAGGGACAACAATTACGTCACCACCCACGTAACCCGGTACCGCGCCTTTGACTAAAAGGAAATTCCTTTCACCATCGACCCGGACAACAACAAGATTTTGTGTCGTTACTCGTGCGTCCCCGAGATGCCCAGCCATCTTTTTGCCTTTAAATACTCGGCCCGGCGTCTGACACTGACCGATTGAGCCCGGTGCACGGTGCGAAACGGAATTACCATGGGTGTAATCTTGATGACTAAAGTTCCAACGTTTGATGCCTCCAGCGAATCCCTTACCTTTCGAAGTTCCGGTGACATCGACAATTTGGCCCTCAAAGAACTGATCCAATGTCAGCTCCGTACCCACAATCAATTCATCAGTCATATGGTCCACACGAAATTCCCAGAGCCCTCGACCGGCTTCAATATTTGCCTTCGAGAAATGTCCCGCAAGCGGTCGCGAGACCGAATTATTCTTAGCATTACCGGTGGTCACTTGAATCGCGTTATACCCATCGACTTCCTTCGATTTAACTTGGGCGACGCGGTTCGCTTCAACGCCGATAACGGTAACGGGCGTCGACGTACCCGCGTCGTCAAAAACGCGTGTCATCCCTAGCTTTTGGCCTACTATGCCGGTGGGCATGTTCTACGTATCCTTCTTTCGCAACCGACGCCATGTTGCAAGTGGCCGCTTATCCAGTTACCCGGATAAACGGCCAAGTCGTTAATCATTGGTCCCCCATCGGGACCCTGTATCTCCCCAACCAGATCTAGCTGTCGGAGAACGATCCTTTCCTCAATTCAAACTGATCTGCACCTCCACTCCTGCCGCAAGATCGAGTCTCATAAGCGCATCAACCGTTTTTTCAGTTGGTTCCAAAATATCAATGAGCCGTTTGTGAGTTCGGATCTCATACTGATCACGCGCATCCTTATCGACGTGTGGAGATATCAGCACCGTAAAACGTTCCTTTCGCGTTGGTAACGGAATAGGCCCAAGCACTTCAGCACCAGTACGTTTAGCTGTCTCTACAATTTCTTCCGTCGATACGTCTATTAACCGATGGTCAAACGCCTTCAGGCGTATACGAATGCGTTGGTTTTCAGCCATTTACTTTCCAAATCGCTTGTTTGACGACACTTCTGGGAGACGAAGCATCGGCCCCTCGAACGGACCGCGAATCATACTCGCGTGTCGACTGAGTGTAAACTTGGAAAACCCGCTTTTTTAGCGGGTTACAAGACGGTTAGAGGTCATTTTTTCTGCGGGTAGTATGCCGAGAATTTGGTATTTAACTGACGATTTTTGTGACGACGCCTGCGCCGACAGTTCTGCCACCCTCACGTATTGCAAATCGGACTCCTTCATCCATCGCAATTGGACTAATCAGATCCACATCCACCTTGATGTTATCGCCGGGCATGACCATCTCAACATCAGCAGGCAGCTCTACCGAACCGGTGACATCCGTAGTCCGAAAATAGAACTGGGGGCGGTAACCTTTGAAGAACGGTGTATGGCGCCCACCTTCGTCCTTCGATAACACATATACCGTCGCTTCAAATTGCGTATGAGGAGTGATCGAACCCGGTTTTGCCAGCACTTGACCGCGTTGTACTTCCTCACGCTTAGTACCTCGCAACAGAACTCCAATGTTTTCGCCTGCCCGACCTTCGTCAAGTAACTTACGGAACATCTCGACTCCTGTGCACGTCGTCGTCTCAGTATCCCGGATCCCTCCAATCTCGATCTCATCTCCAACATTAACGATTCCACGGTCAACCCGACCCGTTACCACCGTTCCCCGGC
>JAKUTH010000027.1 GCA_022448085.1 Pseudomonadales bacterium
GGAGTTGGGAAAGAATCCCATCGCTTCGGAATGCCTTAATTGCAGCGCGCCAGATACGGGCAATATGGAAGTGCTCGAGCGCTATGCAAACGAGGAGCAGAAGGAGAAGTGGCTTAAGCCTCTTCTTGACGGCGAAATCCGATCAGCGTACGGAATGACTGAACCTAATTTGGCGTCGTCTGACGCCAAGCAAATAGGTACCCGGGCGGTTCTCGAGGGCGACGAGTGGGTGATTAATGGAGAAAAGTTCTATATCTCCGGTGCGGGTGATAAACGATGTAAAATCATGATTTGCATGGTGAAAAGTAGTCCGGACGCACCACCGCATCGTCAGCAATCACAAATCCTTGTACCGCTCGATACCCCTGGCGTGAATATTCTAGGTCCGATGACGGTGTTCGGTCACGACGACGCGCCTCACGGTCACATGCATATCAAACTCGAAGACGTACGTGTACCGAAGGAAAATTGCTTGCTAGGCGAAGGGCGCGGGTTCGAGATATCGCAGGGCCGTCTTGGACCGGGGCGTATACACCACTGCATGCGGTCCATTGGCCAAGCCGAACGCGCGTTGGATTTGATGGTGCGTCGCGGAATGTCACGGGAAGCCTTCGGACGTCCCCTGATACAACTGGGCAAAAACTTAGAGTTGGTTTCGCGTGCGCGTATCGATATTGAAGCGATGCGTTTGATGGTTCTGAAGTCGGCTAAGGCCATGGACGTGCTTGGGAATCGAGAAGCGCGTGTATGGGTACATATGATTAAGGCCATGATTCCGGAGCGCGTATGCAACATCATCGATCAGGCTATTCAAATTCACGGTGCGAGTGGCGTCTCGCAGTGGACGCCGTTAGCCGGTATGTACACGGGTCAGCGAACCCTGAGGATTGCGGATGGTCCTGACGAAGTTCATCACCTCGTTGTAGGCCGTGCTGAAATTCGAAAGTACGACGAAAATTACGGTCGGCAATAGCTTCTAGCTGGGCCCGCCGAAAGACATTTTGGTGGAGGGAGGACTAATGGAAACGGTCGATTCTGGCTACGATTTTTCCCATGTCCATGCGTCGCTGGACAAGTACGTCCAAGACGATTTGTTGGCGATGGCGGCGTCGGTCGTCCTTGACGGCCAGGCGGTTGTGGACTTTCACATGGTCGGTCATCAAGATCGAGAAAAAGAACGCCTTATTCAGGCCGATTCGATTTATCGCATTTATTCGAGTACCAAGTTAATCACCTCGTGCGCGGCGATGATGCTGTGGGAAGAGGGTCAATTTCAGTTGGACGACCCTTTGCGAGACTATCTACCGGAGCTTGGTTCGCTTAGCGTGGTCATGGATGGGGCTAACGATGTTGGCTTGGTCGAGCCGGTTGCTGTTGAGCCAACTATCCGGCAGCTAATGTGTCATAACGCAGGTTTTTCCTACGGCTTATTTGCCGAAAGTGTGGTGGATCCCATCTACAACGCGGCCGGCGTTTCGGCTCCAACGGCGACCCTCGAAGACATGGTCCGTAAACTGGGCGACATTCCACTCGCTTATCAGCCCGGACGACGATGGCAGTACAGCGTTTCTGTCGATGTTCTGGGGAGGCTCATTGAGATATTGTCGGGTCTGCGCTTCGGCGAGTTCTTATCGCAGCGCATATTCGAACCGCTGGGCATGATCGATACCGGTTTTCACGTGCCGACCGAGAAGCACGATCGTTTTTGCGCCAACTACGCCCCCGTCAATATGTTGGACCCCATGAAGCCAGGGCTCAACGTGGTGCCGGACACGTTGTTGGGTGATTACCTGGAGCCTAAGGCGATGGAAAGTGGCGGCGGCGGTTTGGTTTCGACGATTGGCGATTACACCCGCTTTATCCAAATGATTGTGGGTGGCGGATTCGTCAATGACGCTCGCATACTCCAACCGACGACCTTGGAGATGATGAGGACTAATCAGCTTCCCGATGGTGTCGGTGTTCAGCTGCCCAATTGGTTCATGCCCGACACCGTATTTGGGCTTGGATTTGCCATCAAAACCGCGCCCAGGCCTGACGAGGGCGATGCGGCAATTGGCGAGTACCACTGGGGCGGGATGGCGGGAACGCATTCGTGGATGTCTCCGGCATCAGGTATCTCAGGTATCGTTTTTACACAACGTTTACCGGGCTTTTGGCATCCCTTTAGCCATGACTTTAAACGTCTGGTCTATCAAGCGACCACGATGTAAGTTGAGTCGATGAAGGTTACGCATCTTTCGGAGATCCTGGGGGCGGAAGTCGACTGCATCGATTGTCAGGATATTTCCGATCGCGATTTTGCTACGTTGCAAAACTTGTTGTGGGATCGCGGCGTGCTGTCGATTCCGAATCAGGATTTGACCCCGGATGCACAGTTTGCATTTGCCCAGCGTTGGGGCGCGATCAACGTGAATCGATTCTTTACGCCGGTGGTGGAGAATCCCCGCGTAGCGGAGGTATTAAAAGAGCCCGATCAAGAATTGAACATTGGTGGTGGTTGGCATACGGACCATTCCTACGATGACATTCCGGCGATGTGTTCAATGCTTTATGCAATAGAAGTTCCTGATACGGGTGGCGATACGCTTTTTGCCAGTATGTACGCGGCGTACGCCAACCTGTCTGATGGTTTCAAACAAGCGCTTTCGTCGATGTGTGCTGTGCATTCGAGTCGACATGTATTCGGCCACGAACCCATGGAGGGCGATCGCCCTCGAAAGCGCCTGCACAACCCGGAATTGGCGGTCCAAGATGCGGTTCACCCCGTTGTCATTGAGCACCCGGGGTCTGGTCGGCCGTCGCTATACGTGAATCCTTCGTTTACGGTGCGTTTCGACGGTTGGTCAACGAGCGAGTCGGCGTCATTGCTTGCGTATCTGTACCGTTTCGGCGCACGACCGGAACATACAATTCGGTATCGCTGGAAACCGGGCACGCTGGTTATCTGGGATAACCGTGCAACCTGGCACTACGCGCTAAACGACTACCACGGTCAGCGCCGGCTCATGCATCGAGTTACCGTGGAGGGTGTGCCTCTTCGGGCTATCAACTGAGCCGAACGCCAAAATATTCTTCGTAGCGACGGTTGTAGTCTTCATCGCTCAGATCCGCTCCCATTTCGATCCACTTTTCGTCATCGATAGCTCGACGCCCGTTAAACATGCCCTCGGCATCCTCACCCACGGGCCATCTTAATCGGTACTCGGGGCTGCTGATTGCGGCGAGGATCGTTTCGGCAACACGCTCGGGCTGAACGTTTGCCTCGAATCCGGCTTTAAACATCTTGCCGTTGCGTCGCATGATCGGCTGGTAGGGCGACTCCCGATCGTAGCGAGTTGCTGCGGTCGAGTTGTCAAAAATTTGAGTCATGATGACGCCGGGTTCGACGTTGACGACACGTACGTTGAAACGGAACACTTCATGGGCGAGCGCTTCTCCGAGACATTCCAGTGCCCATTTGGTAGCCGAATATGGAATTTGATTGGGCATGGCGACCAATCCCTCCATAGACGTGACGTTGACGATGGTACCCCGACACCGCTCACGCATTTCGGGCAAAACCGCCTGTATGCATCTCACGGCACCAAAATAGTTGGTTTCAAATATTGCGCGATGCTCGTCTTCAGGCGTTAATTCCAAAGGCGTTGCGCCGCCTATACCGGCGTTGTTGACTAACACGTTGACGGGTCCTGCTCGACGAATCCGCGCGAATGCGGCGTCGGTGGAAACCGCTGACGTAACGTCCAGAGCGACGATGGTAACGTCGAGACCCTCCTGTTCCGATGCTGTTGCTAGCGCGTGAGCTTTGTTGGTGTCTCGCATGCCGGCAAACACCTTGTGGCCGTGTCGTGCGAGTTCAAGAGCGGTGGCGAACCCAATTCCGGTGCTCGTGCCGGTGACCACGGCGACGCTTGATTCGTCCGATTCCATAAGCTTTCCTTTTCGAAATATATGAGTACGTAAACATTTAAAAAACAATAAGATACAAAATTAATGTAAATATTTAATAACTTAAAGAAAATGCCTTCAATCGTTAGTTTAATGCAGGTCGTCCGATCGCGACGTGTTTCGGTGTAGGCGAGCAGAGACTGGTATAGTAGGCGGCTGCTCTCTCCATGGTCTTCCTGAATGTCTCGCGTCGTAGCCTATCTTTGCGTTTGGTTTGCTGCTCTGTCCGTCGTCTCAAGTGACGACGGCGGGGGCGTGGTCATCGGTAGTTTTGCGGATCCCCTGCGCGCAGCAGAACAACGTGAAGCCGTGGGCGTCGGTCTCGAGTCAACGGTTGTCGAGGTTTCTGTTGATGGCGAGCGATATTATCGCGTGGTTGTCTTTACGCCGGCGCCGCACGACTTCGCGAAAGAAGTGAGCGCTGGACGTTATGCCGGCGCTTGGTTTTGGGAGGGTGCAAGGGCCGCGTCGTTGGCACGTCCATTCAAAGGCCCCGTAACGGATGCACGAGCGCCAGCTTCTCAACATTCGGTGGATCGATTTGGGGTGGCCTCACTAAGACGAATCGCTGGCAACGCGGCTCAGGTTTCAATGGACGGCGACGACGCGGGATCCGAAGGCTCATCGATTGTTATGCGAGGGCCCGGCCGCCAGGATGCGCTGGCCGTTCCCAGATACGAGAACGCGGGTATCGAAATTGACGGCGTCTTGAACGAAGCAATTTGGAACGAAGTCACGCCGCACGACAATATGGTTGTTATTAATCCTGATACATTGGAGCCGGCCAGGCATCCGACGGAAATGCGTTTTATTTACACCGATCAAGGGCTTTACATCGGTGTCATCAATTATCAACCTGCCGAAACGTTGATCGCGCGCCTGTCGAGTCGTGATGTTCACATTAATCGAGACCAGTGGGGTATCGCTCTCGATACATCGGGCGAAGGTCTTTACGGGTACGTGTTTAACGTCGCGCTCGGCGGCACCTTGATCGATGGAAAAGTCGCGCCGGAACGATCGTTTGCGTTGGAATGGGACGGGCCCTGGGAAGCTGCAACGCAGGCGCGTTCAGATGGATGGAGCCTCGAAGTTTTCTTGCCGTGGTCGATGATGACGTTGCCGCGGGTCGATGGTCATCGCACGATGGGATTTTGGGTTAATCGACAGGTGGCTTACGTTTCTGAGATGTGGGGTTGGCCAGCTTTGCCGTTTACAGGGGCGCGTTTTATGTCGGCGCTGAAACCGATGGCGTTGCCAGGCGTTACGCCGAAGAAGCAATTGGTCGCTTTTCCCTATGGATCGGGGAGCTACGATGGTGGGCCTGGCGTCGATGAGGCCGACGTGCGAGCCGGCGTCGATATCTTTTGGCGTCCAACGAGCGATCTCCAGTTAACGGCAGCGCTATACCCTGATTTTGGATCGGTGGAATCCGATGATGTGGTTGTTAACTTGACGTCGAGGGAGACTTTTTTCCCCGAGAAGCGTTTATTTTTCCTCGAAGGCAATGAGAACTTCATCACGTCGCCGCGGTCCCAGACGATGAGGTCCAGCGGTGGTGGTTCCGGAGGGGCTCGAAAGACGGCGAGGAGTTTTACCGGCACGCCGACAACGCTTCTTAATACGCGCCGCATCGGTGGTGCGCCTCTCATTGATATTCCAGAAGACATCACAGTCCCGGGTTATGAGCGATCTAAACCGACCCAGCTTTTGGGGGCGCTTAAATTGACGGGGCAAACGGGCGCGATGCGATACGGTGTGTTAAGTGCGCTCGAAGATGATCCCGTGCTCTATGGGCAACGCGACGGCGTTCGAACTGGGGTCAAGGGCGACGGCCGTAATTTCAGTGTGGCGCGTTTGATGTACGAGAGTGTGGACGAAGGACGACGCTCCTTCGGTTATCTGGGAACCCTCGTCGACCACCCATTACGTAAAGCGACGACGCACGGAGTCGACGTTCACTTTATGAACGCCAGCGGCAAGTTAAACGTTGATACCCAGTTCCTGATGAGCGATATCGAAGGTTCGAAGGGATTTGGCGGGTGGACGGATATTGACTACACGCCACGACGCGGACTGATGCACATGTTTGGGCTTGAATACCTCGACAAAAAAATAGACATCAGCGATCTCGGCTTTCTAGAACGGTCGGATAGCATCGGCGGCCGTTACACGTTGATGTACATGAAGTCCTCTGGGATGAAACGATTTCGATCCTGGCAAAGTATGTCGACGCTAACAAAT
This sequence comes from Pseudomonadales bacterium, assembly GCA_022448085.1. GTDB lineage: Bacteria > Pseudomonadota > Gammaproteobacteria > Pseudomonadales > Azotimanducaceae > UBA11889. The sequence continues at coordinate 6,193 of JAKUTH010000027.1, forward strand.
TGGGTGAACGGTGACGGCCGCAACATCAAGACGGGAATATTTTCGCGCAACAGTCTGACATTTAAGAATCTAAACGAAGTGCGCGGCCACCTCTATTATTTCCCGCGTCGATGGGAAGACCTTGAAAGCCGGGGAAATGGGTCGTTCCGTACTCACGATCGCGTGTTTTGGGAACTGGCTTTCGGTACGGACACGAGCCAAAAGTTTAGCTGGAGCGTCCAAGGCGGTGGCATGCAAGAGAGCTTATCCGGGCGGACGCAGTTTATGGGAGTCGGCATGACTTATAAGCCGACGGACCGCTTTTCATTGGATCTTGACGCCAACTACCGCCATCAGCGGGGTTGGTTGTTGCACCAAGGTGGTCGGCAAATGACGACGTTCGATGCTGGCAATTGGCAACCGCGTCTCGCGATGGATGTATTTCTTACCGCTCGTCAGCAGATCCGGCTGACTATGCAATGGGCAGGTATTGTTGCTGATGAGCAGGCGTTTTATCAGATCCCCATCGTCCCCGGAGCACTTATCGAAGTCGACAAAGATGTCGACGCGGCTATAGGTGATTTCACGATGAGTCGATTGACGGCTCAGCTTCGTTATCGTTGGGAGATTGCGCCGCTATCCGATCTATTCGTCGTCTACACCCGGGGTAGTAATCTCGACAATCGGGTTGACGATGAATTTGGCAATCTGTTGACGGACGCGTTCTCGGATCCGGTGATCGATGTTTTAGTGGTTAAGTTGCGCTACCGATTCGGAAACTAGCCATTTATGAGGCGTCGTCTGGGCTCGGTTATTCGGCGCTGTTTGACCACTTCTGGACGTTAACCACCTCGAGCCTGATCGATTCGATACCAATCTCGGTGTGGCCATAGCCCCTGTACTTTTCGGTGAACTTGTTTCGCGCAGCGGTGGGCAACGGAACGATCGACGCAATCGCGTCGACGCGGACCCACCAAAGCTGAGACCAGTCTTCTTCGTAGTGGTCAACTAGAAGGGCGACTTCAGGGTGCAGTTCTATATTACTCATGCGCTTTAATCTCCCCGGCTTCTTAAGCTTGCCGTCAATGGGGAGATAGATGTGGTTACCCTCGGAAACAAGGACCACGGGCACGAGGTGCGGCTGGAGTCCGTCGGTCGTCGCGAATCGTGCCACGTCCGCTGAATCGATTAGCTCAACCAACCAGGGTTCCATGTTATCTCATGGTACGAAAGCAGTTCCTGAGCTCGTCGACGAAGGTTAAAGGCTGCTCAAAGGCTGCGAAATGACCGCCTTTTTCCAGGATGTTGAAGTACCGCAAATCCTTGAACCGATTTTCAACCCACCGTTTTGAGGCCGAAAAAATCTCTTTAGGGAAAATACTGCACCCCGATGGCACAGTGATATCGCCGGTTGAGCCACGATTGAAACTCTCCCAGTAGAGTCGAGCCGACGACGCTCCCGACCCTGTGAGCCAGTAAAACATGACGTTGTCGAGTAATTCGTCTCGGGACAAAACGTTTTCCGGATGACCGTCGCAGTCCGTCCACTGGTAAAACTTTTCAACGATCCATGCCGCTTGAGCCGCAGGTGAGTCGACTAGACCATAACCCAACGTTTGTGGTCTTGTGCTTTGTTGCTTCGAGTAACCGGAATCCCAATCCTGATAGAACTGCCTCGATTTGATTGCCTTTTCTTCCAGTGGCGTCAGATCTTTCATCTGATCCGCGCTGGGGGCAGCGATGGGCATGTTGGTGTGTATCCCGGCGCAATGTTCGGGATCCTGGACTCCGATTGATGCCGTGACCGCGGAACCCCAGTCGCCGCCTTGCGCGAAGTAATTTTGATATCCGAGTCGTCGCATCAGTTCCCCCCACGCCTCAGCAACTTTATCAACGCCCCAACCGGTGGTCGTCGGTTTCCCAGAAAAACCATAGCCGGGCAACGCGGGTACGACCAAGTGGAACGCATCATCGGCGTCGCCACCGTGTGCCTCTGGGTCTGAGAGTGGCCCCAATACTTTCATAAATTCGATGATCGATCCGGGCCACCCATGCGTTAGAACGAGGGGCATGGCGTTCTCAACTGGGGACTTCAGGTGAAGAAAATGAATGTCGACGCCGTCAATTTTGGTCATATATTGAGGAATTTCGTTGAGTGCTTCCTCAGTAGTCCGCCAGTTGTATTCTGTTTGCCAATAGGCGCAAAGCTCTTGGACATACTGAAGGGGAATGCCTTGGGTCCAATCGTCGACGGGTTCCGATTCCGGCCATCGCGTTCGGGCCAAACGGTCATTCAAGTCATTCAGGTCCGCGTCGTCGACATGGATCTGAAAAGTTCGTACGTCGTCCATGGGGATTCCTCGGCTACTCGCTATGGCACGTATCAGTGGAAGTGACTCGGGCGCGTGTGTCAAGCGAAACTGGCCGGATGCGGTGAGGCAAGCGATGGGACGTGGGCGTGTTCTACATGCGTGTGCCTATCGTTGTGCCCATCCACCGCTGAAGGGGAAAGCCTGTCCGCAGAAAAAGCCGCTCTCATCGCTCGCTAGAAATAACGCGAATAACGCGTCCTCCTCGGGCGTACCTAGTCGACCGGCAGGGACTTGTCGTTTCAAGGATTCGACAAATGACGGTTTGTCCATCAATTCGGGTGGGTAGTAGTCAGGATTGGCAACGTAGTTTTGGGCAATAAGATTAATTTGAATATTGTGCGGCGCGACCTCGACACCGACGGATTGGACGTAGCCTACTTGCGCGGCCCGTGCAGCACTGTATGCGGCCACCGTTTTTAAGCCACGGAGTGCCGTTGCGCTGCCGTACACCACGATCTTTCCGTACCCTCGTTCTAACATCTGAGGCAATACCGCTTGCGTAAGCCAATGCAAAGGATGAACCATCATGTCGAACGGCGTTTTCCATTCCTCCTCGGTGAGAGCGGTAACGACGGTGCCGCTGTAATTAGGTGACGCCAGATTAGCGACGAGAATATCGATCTCGCCACTGGAGGCGACAAGGGCATCACAAGATTGTTTGTCGTTAAGGGGTTCGGTGCTTGCGATAATCGATGCCCCTTCGCGCTCGAACACTTCCACTGTGACGGGTCCCATGAAGTCGTTTGCTTGTGTTACCAGTACACGTTTTTCTGAGAGCCGGTTACTCATTTAGAGTCCCCCTTTCGTTGAGTTGGAGTCTTCGTTGTCGCCTAAACCTGACGCTCGAATTGCCGGTGGATCTTATCCGCGTCGACGGGTGAATTCATGTAACCTCTTGCGCCTTGATCGCGGCGCTTGCGCCGTCTTAGCGGGAATGAACGGGAATAAGAATCATGAGCGAATTTGAAAGCATCATCTACGAGGTCGACAATGGGCGTGCGCGGATTACGTTAAATCGACCGGAAAAACTAAACGCGCTAACGCTAAAACTCCAATCGGAACTCAACGAAGCGCTGTGGGAAGCCGATAATGACAACGCTGTGCATTGCGCGATTATACGGGGTGCGGGACGGGCATTTTCAGCTGGCTACGACCTTAGTGGGGCAGATGGAAGCGTGCCTGTGTCGCGTGTGCAATCGAAGGAAAATAGTTATCGCGGCGGTCGTAGCGTTGACGACGATGCCTGGCAGATGGAACGGGCTCAGCGATACCGAATGGCAATGTTCGACATGCATAAACCGGTTATTGCTCAGGTGCATGGGTATTGTCTTGCCGGGGGGACAGATGTTGCGTTACTCACGGATATGATCATTTGCGCGGACGACGCGTTGTTCGGGTTTCCACCGGCACGAGATCTTGGGGCGCTACCCAATAACATGTGGCTTTATAACGTGGGTCCGCAATGGGCGAAGCGGCTCATGCTGACCGGAGACATGATTAGTGGCGCTGAAGCGCAACAGATCGGGTTAGTTTTAAAAGCTGTCCCCAAGGAGCATCTCGAGAACGAGGTCGAACAATTGGCCGATCGGCTGTGCATGATTGACCGAGATTTACTCTCGGCAAACAAACGTATTATCAACCAAGGGCTCGAACTGATGGGAGCTAGGACGCTTCAGCGGATGGCAGTGGAGAACGATGTGCGTGGCCACAATGCGGCGGCAGCCCTCGGATGGGGTGAACGGGTTCAGCGTCTTGGACTTCGTGACGCGCTACGAGAGCGCGACGGTAAATTTGGTGATGGTCGGGTTCGCGTGAACGGTCCTGAAACAAGGGACGCGGACGGTTTTTTGATCGATGAATGAGTTTCGCCTCTTCGTGCCGTAGTTACACTAAACGCCTGGATCACCATGGAACTCGTGCAACTGCTCATTAGCGGAATTTCGCAAGGCTGCGTGTACGGTCTGATCGCGCTTGGCTTTGTTCTTATCTACAAGGCCACGGAGATGGTCAATTTTGCGCAAGGCGATCTCATGATGCTGGGTGCCTTCATTGCGTTCGGGTTCATCAATGTGTTGGGTTGGCCGTTCCTCTGGGGCTTTTTGGCGACACTTGCAGTCATGGGCGTCGTTGGTGTGACGCTGGAACGTTTATTGCTGCGACCGATGATTGGGGAGCCGCCCTTTGCGGTCTTAATGCTGACCATCGGACTTGGATTTATTTTACGTGCAGTGGCGGGCGCTATTTGGGGATACGAAGATAAAACCTTATCGACCCCGTATGGGGGAGGGGTGGCACGTTGGGGGGAGATCTCCGTCGGGTACGAGAACATTGCGGTGGTGTTGGGCACTCTGGCGTTATGCGTTCTGGTTTTCGTCTTTTTTCGAAAGACTAGGGTTGGGATCGCGATGCAAGCCGCGTCTCAAAATCAGCTGGCCGCATACTATGTTGGTATTCCGGTGAAGTGGATCTTTGCCCTGGTTTGGGCGATGTCCGCAATGATTTCGGCGACCGCGGGGATACTTGTCGCACCGTTGTCGCTTATTAATCCAATCATGGGATTCGTCGGTATCAAGGCCTTTGCGGCGGCGATTGTGGGTGGGTTCGGTAGCTTACCCGGCGCTTTTCTAGCGGGACTGATGATTGGGATTGTCGAGCAGTTTGCTAAACATGGCTTACCTTCCGGGCTAGAAGGTTTTTCTGAGACGACGGCATACGTGATTTTGTTGATCATGCTGTTCATCCGTCCCGAAGGCATCTTCGCGACGATGCAGCGAAAGAAAGTCTAATGCGATTTGTTCTCAAAACACGGTACGCGCAGGACGTCGACTTTTTTAAGCACAACGGCCAACGTTTTTGGTACGCGTTGTTGGGGTTATTCGTTTTCGTTGCGCCGTTCCTGTTGGATGATTTTTATACCGGTGAACTCTCGTTGGTTTTTATCTATGCGATTGCCGGCATCGGTCTGATGTTGTTGGTCGGTTACACCGGGTTAGTGAGTTTGGGACATGCGGCCTTTTTGGCAATCGGTGCATACGCACACGCTTACTTTATGACGGAAGGCGCTCCTTTCATTGTTTCACTGATCGGTGCGACCGCGGTTTGCGTGGTCATTGGCGCGATTGTGGGGATTCCCTCGTTACGCATGACGGGCATCTATTTAGCGGTCGCCACGTTAGCCTTCGCGCAGATCGTAGAAAAAGTGTTGGCGCACTGGGAATCTGTTACCGGGGGCCATCGGGGCATGGCGGTACCCGAACCGGAGATATTTTCTTGGTCGCTCGGGACGCCTCGAGCGTTCTATTTTCTAGTGCTGTTGGTATTAATTGGAGCGTTGTTTGTTGCCCTCAATCTGCTCCGGTCGCCAACGGGGCGAGCCATGATTGCGATCCGAGATTCAGAGATTTCGGCTCAGGCCATGGGTATTCATTTGGCACGCGTTAAAACAACGTCGTTTGCTGTGTCAGCCGGGTTCACCGGACTTGCAGGGGGATTGCTCGCCCATAAGATCGGCTATTTAGCCCCCGATGCTTTTACGATATTGATCTCGATTCAACTTTTATTGATGGTGGTTGTTGGCGGTTTGGGATCCATGCACGGGGTTATATACGGCGCGGTCTTTATCGGCCTATTACCGCAGGGAATTGCTTTTTTGCGCGAATCGCTTCCCGCCGGAATCGGACAAATACCCGGATTGGAACCTGGCATTTTTGGTTTGATCTTGGTCCTGTTTCTCGTCTACGAGCCGCTAGGAATCTTCGGCCGATGGATCAAAATTCGGCTCTTTTTTAGCGAATTCCCCTTGTATCGAAAATCGACTTATAAACGCCAAAAATCCTATTTGCGAACGGAACGAGTCCATTGACTTTGCTGGCAGCAGATAATGTTTCGATTAGCTTTGGTGGCGTGCACGCGGTTCGCGACGTTTCGTTTGAGGTGGCAGCGGGACAGGTTTACAGCATTATTGGACCCAACGGTGCGGGGAAAACCACGCTCTTTAATTTAGTGAGTCGTCTCTACGACGTGGATGCCGGTTCGATTACCTTTAACGGAGAGGCCATTACGCGGGTCCCGCCGCACCAGGTTGCAGAGCGCGGGATCGCGCGTACCTTTCAGAACACGGAACTTTTTGAACACGAGACCGTATTAAAGAATTTACTCATCGGGCATCATGTGCACCGGCAGACTGCGCTTTGGGAGGAGCTGCTGTTCCTACCTAAGGTGCGCGAGCAAGATCTCGTTTTCCGTCAACAAGTCGAGGACGTCATTGACTTGTTGGATCTGCAATCCTACCGCGATCAGATCATTGGGAATCTTCCGTTCGGTGCAAGGAAGATGGTTGAAATCGCACGAGCGCTTTGCCTCGGGCCACAGCTAATCCTCCTCGATGAACCATCGTCTGGTCTAAATCCGGAGGAAACGGAGGACCTGTCGTTCTGGATCGAGGATATAAACGAGGAATTGGGCATTACGGTGGTGATGGTTGAGCACGATATGAATTTGGTGAATCAGGTATCTGATCGTGTGCTAGTGCTTGCGGACGGTGTTGTCATTGCGGTGGGGACACCAAGCGAGATTCAGGGTCATCCCGATGTGTTACGGGCGTACCTGGGGGATTAATGTGGCGTTGCTAACCTTACGGAATATTGAGACTTATTACGGACCGATTATGGCGATCCGTGGGATTTCCTTGGACGTAGAGTCAGGGACTATTGTGACGATTCTTGGTGCCAACGGTGCAGGTAAAACCACGGTACTTAAAACCATCAGTGGTGCGATGGATCCGCAGAAGGGAAGCGTTGTATTTGCAGACGAAAACATAACTGCATGGGACCCGGGCAAGGTTGCGCGACTCGGCGTCGGGCACGTGCCGGAAGGACGCGAGGTGTTTCCCTTTTTGTCGGTTGAAGAAAATTTACGCATGGGGGCATTTACCAGACGCGATGGAGCAAGCCGCGTTCAGCGCGACCTCGAACTGGTCTACGATTATTTTCCTACGCTTGCTGACAGCAAAGGCCTTGCCGCCGGCTATTTGTCTGGTGGCCAGCAGCAAATGCTCGCGATTGGGCGCGCGCTCATGTTACGCCCGCGACTTATGTTGTTGGATGAACCGTCGCTTGGACTGGCACCGATGTTGGTTAAGGAGATTGCCGATATTGTGGTACGCCTGAACAAAGAGCAGGGGGTTACCATGCTCTTGGTGGAACAGAATGCTCGGGTGGCTCTAGCAATTTCGGATTACGGCTATGTCATGGAGGTTGGACGTATCGTGATGGAGGACACTTGCGAACGATTAGCCGCGGCGACCGATATTCAAGAATTCTATTTGGGTATGAAGGACCAGGGCGTGCGCGGGCGCCGGCGTTGGAAGCAACGAAAAACTTGGCGATGACTAACGCCTCGACCGCGATCGACGATTGTACGACGGTTCCACAGTTGTTCTGGAAGCGCGTGACTGAGTACGCGACGAAAACAGCGATTCGCGAAAAAGATTTTGGGATTTGGAACGAGTACAGCTGGGGCGATTACGGGGACATCGCGCGATTGGTGGGTCTAGGGTTGCTGTCCCTAGGTCTCCGGCGTGGCGATGTGTGTTCGATCGCGTCGGAAGTCAACAAAGAATGGATGTTTGCGGATCTAGGCATCATTTGTGCAGGTGGTGTGACCAATGGCGTGTATCCCACGGATGCACCAAATCAGGTGGAATATCTCGTCACCGATAGCTCCACGCGGTTCTATTTTGCAGAAGATGAAGAACAGTTAGACAAGGTTCTCGAGGTCCGTGACAGAACGCCGTCGCTCGAAAAGGTGTTCATTTTTGATATGGAAGGTCTTCGGCAGTTGGACGACCCGATGTGTCTGTCGTTCGAGCAACTGCTTGAGTTGGGTCGTGAATATGCACGAGCGAACTCGGACCGATGGTGCGCTGAAATCGAGGCCGCAAAACCGGATGATTTGATGGTCCTTACGTATACGTCGGGTACAACCGGGCCGCCCAAGGGCGCCATGATTACCCAGCAGAACATGATGTTCATGATGCAATGTTTGCAAAGTTGTTACGGCATCCACGAGGACGACGAACAGCTCGGTTTTTTGCCGCTAGCCCATGTTGCTGGTCGGATGTTCTATACGTTTTCACTGATTGAGTCGCGCGCGGTGATTAACCTTGTTGAGAGTCCAGAGACGGTGGTTCGAGATCTACAAGAGGTCGAACCAACGATTCATTTTGCTGTCCCGAGGGTTTGGGAAAAGCAGTTTTCAACCGTAGCAATTAAGCTCAAGGAGGCCACGCGGCTCGGCCGAGTCGCATACGACGCTGGTCTCAAGGTTGGGCAAAAGCGCGCGGCGTATTTGAAAACCTCGGCACGCGTACCTCTTTATCTGAAATGCGCGTTTTTCGTGTTCGATCACCTCGTTTTTCGTAATATCCGACGTGCGCTCGGTATCGATAAATGTCGGTGGCTTTCCACCGCAGCGGCTCCGATCGCTCCGGATTTAATTGATTGGTACTGGTCGATTGGTAAGCCGATGTACGAGGTCTACGGTCAAACGGAATGCACCGGCATCGCGACTGCCAATCTGCTTGACGATTTTCGGATCGGGAGCGTTGGCAAGGCCATCGAGGGCGTCGAAGTTGTACTTTCCGAGGAGGATGAAATCCTCATCCGAAGTCCTGGTGTCATCAAGGGATATTGGAACCAAGCAGAAAAAACGGCCGATACGATTCGACAAGGGTGGCTTCACACCGGTGATGTTGGCCGAATCGATGACGATGGCTTTATCTACATAATTGACCGGATGAAAGACATTATTATTACGGCCGGGGGTAAGAACATCACGCCGAGCGAGATTGAGAACCAGCTAAAGTTCTCGCCATACGTTACCGACGCTGTGGTGGTCGGGGACAAACGTCCGTATTTGACGTGCCTGGTCATGATTGATGATGAAAATGTGACGAAGTATGCGCAAGATAACGACGTGCCGTTCACCAACTACACGAGCCTTTGCCATACTCAAGAAGTCCAGGACCTCGTGCATGGCGAGATCGAAAAGGTGAATGTCAAATTTGCACGCGTTGAAACCATCAAAAAGTTTCGGCTCATTGATCAGTTACTGGACGCGGAAGACGACGAGCTGACGCCGACGCAAAAGCTGAAGCGAAAAGTTGTCAATGAAAAGTATGCAGACCTGATCGATGGCATGTACCAAGGGGGTTGAAGATGAGTAGATTGTCGTTGCCAATTTCATGCGTAGCGTTTGCGTTGCTGGCGGGTTGTGGCGAGACAGATTCATCGGGTCAAGAGGGTTCCGTTCGCGTCGACGGCGTGACGGATAGCGAGATTGTGATTGGGGCGCATACGGATCTAACCGGTCCGATCGCGATATGGGGTACTGGCATCGCGAATGGCGCGCGCATGCGTTTCGGTGAGGCAAACGATGCGGGAGGCGTGCATGGTCGTCAGATTCGATACATCCTCGAGGATGCACAGTACCAGGTCCCGCGGGCGGTATCCGCGGCGAACAAGCTCATTAAGAAAGATAAGATTCTTGCGATGGTGATGGCAATCGGCACGCCGACCAATAACGCTGTCATGGTTCAACAATTCAAAGACGGGGTGCCGAATTTGTTCCCGGTGACGGGTGCAAGATCGATGGTGGAGCCGTTTCAGAAACTTATGTTCTCTCAGATGGGCGTGTACTACGAGGAGATGCGTGCCGCCGTGCGATACTTCATTGAAGAGAAGGGCGCGACGACACCGTGTGTCGTCTACCAGGATACCGATTACGGGCAGGAGGTTCTTGACGGTGTTGAAGATCAAGCCGCGGAAATGGGTATCACGATTGCGGCACGATCGGCGCATCAACCGACAGAGAGTGAATTCACAGCGGCTATTATTCGTATGCGAGCAGCGGGTTGTGACTTGGTCCTGATGGGTACAGTGCATCGAGATACGATTTTAGTCTTGGAAGCCGCACGTAAAGCGGACTGGTCGGATGTAGCTTGGGTCGGCAATGAAGCGGCCTACGGCCAGGTAATCGCCGATCAAGAAAGCGGGTCGGGCGAAGGCTACTACGCCTTCGTGCCCCTCGCGCTTCGCTACGCTGACGAAGAGTTGTCGCCTGAACTACGCGATTGGTTCAATCGGTATTGGGAACGTTACGGCGAGTACCCGGGGCTTCCTGCCATGATTGGGTATCGCGGTGCCGACCTCACCGTGCACGCATTTGAAATTGCGGGTCGCGAATTGAATCGAGACAGTCTCATCGCCGCAGTTGAATCGATCGATGATTACCAGGATTTGTTCGGCTACCAGTTGCAGTACGGGCCTGATGACCACAAAGGCGTCGGTTCCTCCGTACTATCGCAAATACAAAACGGTCGCTGGGTCACGGTTGGTAAGTCGATTTCGTATTGAGATCGATTCGGTCTTCTGGCTGCGCTTAGAGAAAGCGAGTGTACCCATCGAGGCGCTTTGATACCGCGTCACTATCCTCCGGGGGTAGCCATAGGACGATGCGTGCGACACCCATACTTTTGAATCGATCGATTAATTCGGCGTCGGGTCTCGGTGCGAATACGTTGACGCTAATCGACTCGGGATCTCGGTCGGCTTCTTCGGCGAGTTCATTTAGCCGTGCAATACCACGGACAACGGTCTCAGGATTCCGAGCGCGGGGTAGCCAGCCGTCACAATGTTTAATGACACGCCGTAGGGTGTGATCTGATTCGCCACCCAAAACAATAGGCGGGTGAGGTCGTTGTAGGGGCTTCGGCCAAGACCAGATAGAGTCGAAGTGGATATGTTCGCCGTGAAATGCCGCTTCTTCATTGGCCCAGATGATTTTGATCGCGTCGATTTGTTCTTCAAGTTTTTGGAAGCGCGTTGACCACTCAACACCGTGATGTTCCGCTTCTTCCCGATTCCAGCCTCCACCGACCCCGACGATGGCACGACCGTTGGAGAGGAGGTCGAGTGTGGCCACGGTTTTTGCGGTGGTGATCGTATCGCGTTCGATCAACAACGATATGCCGGTAGCGAGGCGAATGCGTTTGGTCGCGGTTGCCACTGCCGCGAGCGCAACAAAGGGATCGAGCGTGTGGGCGTATTCCTCCGGGAGTTCGGCGCCGCCGGCGTAGGGAGTTTTCCGACTGACCGGTATGTGGGTATGTTCGGGCAACCAGAGTGATTCGAATCCACGTTGTTCCGCGTCTCGAGCGACGTCAACGACGTTGTGGCCGTATTCCGTCGCGAAATAGAAAATCCCAATGTCCGTCACGGTTGCCTCTGTCGTAGTTTTTCCACGAGACTACCAGAGCTCAATAAGGCATGGTGTTCGCAACGATTGCCCTCTTTAAGTTATAGCCAGCCGTGATGCCGCATCCGCCGATGCCTGTTTCGTTTTTGGATCCTGAATTTCAGGCGAATCCATTTGCCGCGTACCGATGGCTCCGACGCCACGCGCCGATCTATTGGGATGCGAACGCGCCTACTTGGGACGATGAAAGAGGGATATGGGGCGTGACGAGCTACGAGCATATCCGCACTGTGTCGTTGGATCAGGTGACATTCACATCGACGCAAGGTTCACGCGTTGATGCCCCTCCGGTCCCATCGATGATCAATCGTGATGAACCGGAACACCTATTGCGTCGCGGCGTAGTTCGAAAACGCTTTACTCCCCAGTCGGTGCGAGCATTCGAACCTTTCATTCGCAAAGCGGTTCGAACGCTCATATCGAATGCCGGTGCGGGTTTTGATTTCGTAGAAAAGATCGCGAAACCGCTCCCCATGATGGTTATTGGACACTTGTTTGACGTCCCAGAAACCGATCACGAGAAACTCCTTGATTGGTCGGATTTGATCGCGACAGGCATGTCCAATCAACCCGCCAGTTTCGAGGAGCGGGTACGCGAGGCGGTTAATCAGTTTGATGCGTACATCTCTGAATGCTACAGACGTCGCCTCCGAACACCCGGCAACGATCTGCTATCGGCGCTGGTCGTGGCACGGGAGTCGGGAGTGCTCATGGAACACAAAGATTTTCTCCACGAAGCGTTGTTGCTTTTGGTGGGAGGGGATGAAACTACGCGGCACGTCGCGAGCGGGGGGCTCGACGCGTTGCTCGCGGATCCCGATAGCATGGTTCGTTTGCGTCAGGACCTCGGATTGCTGGATTCCGCAATCGAAGAAATGTTGCGCTGGGTATGTCCCGTAAAAAATATTAAGCGTACCGTCACGCGTGACGTGACCTTGGGCGAGCGCTTTGTTCGCGCCGGGGATAAAGTGTTACTTCTCTACGAATCCGGTAATCGAGACGAGTCCATTTTCCGTGATCCGGATTTCTTCGATATTGAGCGGTCTCCTAATCATCACCTCTCGTTTGGTGGTTTCGGTCGACACTACTGTATTGGAGCGAACCTAGCGCGATTGGAGTTACGCCTCCTATTCGAAGAATTATTGAGGGCAAGCGTGGCGATCGAACGCGGAAGCGACTCGCCGCGGATGCGTCGTGGTACGTTTGTCCTCGGACTGGAATCGCTGCCTATACGTGTGACCCGTTGATTTCAACGGCCGCTCATATAAAGGCCGTTACAGCGGAGGATATTCTTCCAATACCGATTCGTTGGGTTCGGTACCCCAACCAGGACGATCGGGGACCTTGACGTAACCTTCCTCGATACTCGGTGCATGTGTGAAGATTTCGGCGTCACCGATGAAACGATCGATATCGGTTTCCATGATCTTTAGGTTCGGTACCGCGGCGCAGAAATGGACATTCATCATTGTGGCTAAATGGCCATAGTAGTTGTGGGGCGCGATGTTGACCTGATAAGCGTCTGCCGCGGCTGCGATTTTGAGCGATTGCCAAATGCCAATCCAAACGGCGTCGATGATGGCGATATCCAAGGCCTCCTGTTGAAAATAAGGAAGGAATTCCACCAACCCAGTGAGTGATTCACAGCCGCTAATAGTGAAGGGGCTTTGTTGGCGGATCGTCGCCAACGCACCGGCGTGCGGTGTATCAATCTCAATCCAAAATAGATCGTGATCACGTAAGGCCCGCAACAGTGTCAGGTAGCCTTCGGTTCGGGCATTGAAATTGAGATCCAACAAGATATCCATCTCGGCACCAGAACCTTCCCTAAAAGCATAAAGATAGTCTTGTAACCCATTAATAATATTACGTTTTGGTGTCCTTTCTGGCTCGTTCGGGCCGCCAAAACCGGGGGACCACCCGACCATGCCGTTCGGTGTTTCTCGGAAAATATTCGTTTTCAACGCAGTGAATCCCCGCTCGGCGACCTCTGCACCGAGCGCGCGAACATCGTCCAAGGTCGCCACGGCGGGTGGGTATATTTCAGGCCGGGAAATACGCCAGGTACCGCAATGGGACCAATACACCCGAACCCGATCACGTATTTTTCCACCCAGCAACTCGTGGCATGGAATCCCCAGTTCTTTTGCCTTAGCGTCGAGAACGGCGTTTTCGATGGCACCGATAGCTCGTGGCAACACGCCGACCAATGATTGGCGGGCTGCGGCCGTCAGACGGGCATAGATGGCCTCGTGGTTTCTGACGTCGTGACCGACGATGAGGTGGCCGAGTTGTTCGATGGCGGTAGTGACCCCCACCGGTCGAAAGCCGTCGTCGTATTCGCTCCAGCCAACGATGCCGTCGACGGTTTCGATGCGGACGAAGTGGTAATTGCGCCAGCCAGCATTGCAATGACGGGTTTCAACGGTTTCGATTTTCATGTTGAGTCGGCTGCCTCGGATCGTTTTAGCTGAGAAGACACGGGAGAGTAAACGAAGATGCTGCGAAATGGGGTTTGATCCAATGAGAGTTATAGGATCGTAGCGTTGATACGGATCCAGCACATCGGATTCTGCGTTCTTCGTTCCTTGCTAGAATCGCCAGTTCTTTGGGTGAAGTAGAACCGACATGCCGATACAACGACTGTTGATCGCTAATCGTGGTGAAATTGCGATACGTATAGCTCGAGCGGCCGCTGATTTGGGGATATATACGGTGGCGGCATTTTCCGAGGACGATGAGCAAAGTCTGCACACTCGAGTCGCCGACGAATCCTCGGGCCTCTCCGGGATTGGTGCAGGTGCCTATTTGGATGCTGAAGCCATCCTGGATATGGCCGAAGCGAATGGGTGTGATTCGATCCATCCGGGATACGGTTTTCTGTCGGAGCGAGCCGATTTTGCCGCCGCCTGCGCTGAACGTGGCATCACGTTCGTTGGGCCGAGCGAATACCATCTGTCGCTGTTCGGCGATAAAGCCCGCGCGCGCGCTGCAGCGGTCGCCGCCGACGTCCCGGTGTTACGGGGTCATGACGAGGCCGTATCGTTAGAACGGGCAGCCGATTTTTTTGGAACGCTCGGCTCTGACGGCGTGATGATGATCAAAGCGATCGCCGGTGGTGGTGGTCGGGGAACGCGGACGGTTCGTTCGATCGATGAACTGGAGGATGCGTACAAGCGGTGTCAATCCGAAGCTCAAACAGCCTTTGGGTTGGCTGACGTGTACGTCGAAGAATTCGTGAAGCAAGCGCGTCATGTCGAAGTACAGATTCTGGGTGATCTTCACGGGGGTGTTGCCCATCTCGGCGAGCGAGAATGCAGCGTTCAACGGCGTAATCAGAAGGTAGTGGAGATAGCTCCGGCACCTGGGTTGCCCGATTCGCTACGAACGCAATTGATCGATGCCGCCGTGAGATTCGCGTCTAAAGAGGGTTACACGAATCTCGGGACGTTTGAGTTCTTGATCGATACATCGGGTCAAGGTCACGACTTGCCGTTTGTGTTCATCGAGGCTAACGCCAGATTACAGGTCGAACATACCGTGACCGAAGAGGTCACCGGCGTTGATTTAGTCCAGACGCAAATACGGCTTGCAGACGGCGATTCGCTCGCCGACCTGGGGCTCGATGAACCGCAGGTAGCGATCCCTCGTGGCTATGCCATTCAGGCGCGTGTCAACATGGAAACCATCGCGGCGGATGGATCGGTGCTACCCAATGCCGGGACACTCAGCATATACGAAGCCCCGAATGGACCGGGTGTTCGAACCGATGGTTTTGGTTACGCCGGCTACAAGACGAGTACTTCGTTTGACTCGTTGCTAGCAAAAGTCATCGTGCATTCCGGCAGCACCGAATTCTCGTCTGCGATTGTGCGCATGCGTCGAGCCCTCTCCGAATTCCGCATTAGCGGTGTCGAGACCAATATTCCGTTCTTGTTGAACGTTCTCGCCCATGAGGACTTTGCGGAAAGTCGGATCATTACCCGTTGGGTTGATAATAACCTTGCGGAACTTGCTGCAGAACAGGTGAAATCGCGGGCTCGTTTCGTTGAGTCCGATGCCTCCGTTGATGGTCATGAGGTGGGTGGTTTCGCTGGTGCACGCGTGGATACCAGCGATCCGCTCGCACTTTTTGATCACGATGCCAAAGTCAAATCCAAAGGGCCAGGTGGAGTCGTCGTGGACGACGAGGTGGTTGTCACGGGTCCCGATGGCTCGGTTGGAATGAGTTCACCCATCCAAGGGACAATTGTTTCGATTGACGTGGGTCAAGACGATCAGGTCCGTGCCGGGCAACAAGTGGCTGTGGTTGAAGCCATGAAAATGGAACATGTGATTCGCTCTGGTATTGATGGAATCGTCCGTGAGATCACCATGTCAGCTGGCGACGTCGTGCGTGACGGATACCCGATTGTATTTATTGAAGAGGCCGAAGTTGACGTCGACCACGTTATCGAAAACGAGCAATTGGATCCCGATTACATTCGGCCGGATCTGGCGGAAAACTATCGCCGCCACGCATTTACCTTGGACGAAAACCGACCCGACGCTGTGGCGAAACGATACGGGCGTGGTTACCGAATGCCGCGAGAGAATATCGCCCAACTGATGGATGACGGCTCATTCAAAGAGTACTGGCCTCTTATCGTGGCCCGTCAGCACAAACGCTTTGATATGGAAACCTTGCGGAAAAACACACCAGCCGACGGCCTTATCGCAGGCATCGGTACGATTAATGCCGATCTATTTGATGATGTCGATGCGCGCGCCATGCTTGTGCATTACGACTACACCGTGTTGGCGGGAACGCAAGGTGGTCGCAACCATTACAAGCAAGATCGAATGTTTGAGTTAGCGAGTCGATTCAGGATTCCTCTGATCCTTTTTGGCGAGGGGGGTGGTGGCCGACCTGGAGATGACGGGACCGGACCGGGCGTCGCGTTCGATACTCACACGTTCACGCAATTTTCGAAGCTCTCTGGACTCGTGCCGATGATTGCGGTGATTAACGGACGCACTTTTGCTGGTAACACGGCCTTGGTTGCGTGTTGTGACGTCATCATTGCGACCGAACGAACAACCGTGGCGATGGGTGGTCCGGCAATGATTGAAGGTGGTGGACTCGGAATCTACACACCCGAGGAAGTCGGGCCGATGTCGTTTCAGGTCCCCAATGGTGTGGTTGACATCCTCGCTAAAGACGAGGAAGACGCAGTCGAAGTTGCTAAGAAATACCTTTCTTATTTCCAAGGTCGTACCAAGGAATGGGATGCCCATGACCAGCGCCCGTTGCGCCATGCGATTCCCGAGAACAGACTGCGCTTGTACGACATGCGGGAAATTATCCACACCATCGCGGATAAAGATTCCGTGCTAGAAATCCGTGAAAAGTTTGGGATTGGTGTCATTACTGCGTTCATACGGGTGGAAGGGCAGCCCATGGGAGTCATAGCGAACAATCCCCACCACCTGGCCGGGGCCATTGATTCTGACGGGGCGGATAAGGGCGCCAGATTCATCCAGTTGTGCGACGCGTTTGACATCCCAGTTCTCTCGCTGATGGATTGCCCTGGCATGATGGTGGGCCCGGATGTCGAGGCTACGGCGTTGGTTCGCCATTGCGTTCGAATGTTCAATGCCGGAGCGAATCTGACGACACCGCTTTTTGGCGTGGTCGTCCGCAAAGCGTACGGCTTAGGCGTACAAGCGATGTGTGGTGCAAGTGCGTTGGTTGGATTTTTTACTGTGGCATGGCCGACTGCAGAATTTGCCGGCATGAATATTGAAGGGTCGGTCAAGCTCGGTTATCGCAAAGAACTTGCCGCCATTGAAGATGCAGAAGAACGCCGCCTGGAGTTCGAGCGTCGTGTGGCAGGTGCGTATGAAGGCGCGAAGGCCGTTAACGCAGGGACAGGGGGTGGATTGGACGACGTGATTGATCCGAGCGAGACGCGTGATTGGATTGCGAGCAGTTTGAAGCGATTACCACCAGTGCCTCCACGAACTGAGAAGAAGTACCCATACATCGACACGTGGTAATTGTTGGAGTAGCTAAATCAGTTCCACGATTTAAGCTCCGGAAGCACCGTTTCCGCATATAAGCGCATGCTGGCTTCTGCGTCTTCGTACGCAATGCCGCCATAGCGGAAGCAGGCGGCCTCTTCGAAGGGGCCTATGACGTCGAAGCGTTCCCGGTACTTCTCCAGCATTTGGTCGGGTGTGCCGTACGCGTTTGCAGCGAGGAAGCCGTCAACATACTTGTCGAAACCGATCTCACGCAATTTTGCGGCTTGCTTGCCGTATGCCTGGTACCCCTCCATGTTGTCGAGGTGGTCGCCCATCAATTCATAATGCTCTAAAAGACTCTGGAGATACGTGGCCATGCACTGCTCTGCAACATCCCGTGCGTGGTCCGGATCGCTGTGGCAAAAGGTAAAGTCGGCGGTCATGGTTGGCGGTGCAGTTTTTCCTTGATGATGCTCGTAGCGCTCGCGGTACCGTTCGATGCCAGGGAGGCGACGTTCCCAATGAGCCTCGGAAAACATAATCATACGACCGCCAACCCGTGCGCATGCTTCGATTGAATCCGTTGAATTCGCGACGGCATAGATTCGATCGTCAAACGAACGTTCCGGTCGTGGTCGAATTTCGGTTCGAGGTTGAGGATAGAAGGGTCCTTGCCCTTCGATATAACCGGTTTTGAGTGCATTCACGATCATCATGGAAGATTCGTCGAAGCGCTCGCGCGAAGTATCCATGTCGATGCCGACGAAAGGCGCAAATTCACGACGAGAGAGTCCGCGACCCATTCCGAAACGGACCCGACCTCCGGACACAGTATCGAGCAGGGCAACTTTCTCTGCTACACGAAGGGGTTCATTCCAGGGCAGGATGACCGCGGCAGTACCGAGTTTGATATCGGTTGTCCTTCCGGCGACGAACGCAAGTAGTTCGAGATTGTCTGGGCAGAAGGAATAGTCGAAGAAGTGGTGCTCGGTTGGCCAGACCGCGTCGAATCCTAGTTGTTCGGCCAGTTCGGCGAGGCGAAGTTCTTGCTGATAGACCGTGCCGTCGGTGAGGTTTGTGTCCCAGCCATACGAAGAAAAAATGAGCTGCAGACCTACGTCCATGAGACCCCCCGTTTCTGTTCGATACCGATGTAAACGAATGGATGCGGTGCCGAGCCTACCAGAGAGCAGTTGCGTATTGGCACCGGTCTTGAATTTGCGCACACTGGCGTGACGTCGACGACATTCGAGGGAGACGACGACTTGCTTTCGAAAAGACAACAGTTCGATTACGCCGTTGGCGATATGGGCATCAATCTCTATTTCATGTCTGCGATGACGTATTTGTTGTTTTTCTACACCGACGTGTATGGGCTTTCCGCGGAAATCGCAGCCGGCGTTTTTCTGGTTGCGCGCATTGTCGATGCGATTACCGACCCCATCATGGGATTTATAGCGGATCGTACGCGGACTCGCTGGGGCAAGTTTCGGCCGTATGTGTTGTTCGGTCCGGTCCCATTGGCTGTTATTGCGGTGGCGACATTCACTGTGCCGGGTTTTGACGAGGTAGGACAAATCATTTGGGCGTACGTGACGTATACGCTCTTTGGCATCATCTACACTGTGGTGACGATTCCGTACGCTGCCCTTAGTGCCGTAATAAGCAACGACTATCAAGAACGCTCAGGCTTTACCTCGGTCCGGATGATGTTTGCGCTTGCGGGCGGGGCGATCGTTAGTGTCGGCACGTTGCCCCTGGTCGACGCTTTCGGCGGTGAGGCGATCGGGTTTCAATGGACCATGATTGTGTTTGGCGTGATGGCGACACTGCTCTTGTGGCTGACGTTTCGCGGTACCGAGGAGGGTACGTTTCCGGAAGCTACCACCAGTAAAGTCAGTTTCCGCGACAGTGTTCGGGTCGTTATGGCGAACGTGCCGTTATGGATCACCATCGCACTTTTTTGCTTAGGGATGCTCGCGTTCACTTTTCGTTTCAGTACCGCACCTTTTTACTTTAAGTACAGCATGGGACGCGAAGATCTTATTCCGTTGTACATGTTGGTCACGCTTGCCGTGATGTTCCCGGGTCTGTTGGCTGTACCTTGGCTTTCCCGAACGTATGGAAAAGCAGGAGCGGTACGCGTTGGGGCTGTGATCGCAATGGTTGGTGCGGTCGGGTTTTATTACACGCCTGTGACCGATGTGTGGCTGGTGTTTGTTTGGGGGTCCATATTGGCTATTGGCGGTTCGCCTATCATGGTCCTCGGCTGGGCGATGCTCGCCGACACGGTCGAACACGGAGAAGTGCAGACAGGAATTCGAGCGGAGGGTGTGGTCTTCTCGACAGCTAGTTTTTTTCAGAAGATGGCCAAAGCCATTGCGGGGTCGGGTATCGCAGCGATGTTAGCTTGGTTCGGTTTTGTCGCCAATCAACAGCAGTCGCAAGAAACTGTGGCAGGGTTACTCTTTATGATCGCCGTATGTCCATTGGTATTTAATGCGCTGCTGTTTCTCGTTTCCTTAGCGCATCGCTTGGACGGGAGGCGTCATGCAGAAATCGTTCGCGATCTATCTGAACGCGCTATTGTGGTCCGGGTCGATCACTCAAGCTGATACGGCAACTTGATATCCATCACGCGACGTCAAACGTTCAAAGTAGCCACGCGCGTTGGGATGATCGTTTTCCAACACCTTAAAGCGGTCGGCGAGCATTAACGTATAGCCCATCATGATGTCGGCTGCAGAAAACGTGTCGCCGACAAGAAACTCGGTTTTGCCAACCGTGTCGTTCACCGCGTCAAGACAACTGAGAGCTCGAGCGCGCGCATCCTCAACGACGGCTGGGATCCGCTCGGCTTCCGGTTTCATTACGGTGTGGTGTGCGATGTCGCCGAGTGGACGAGCAAACGTAGCCTCCGCAAACCAACACCACTGTAAGTACATCGCGCTTTCTGAGGTTCCGGGTGTTGGCGTTAGTCGACCATTGCCGTAGCGATCAAGTACGTATTGAAGCATTGCCCCGGACTCAAACATTGTGAAGTCTTGGTCGTCCATCGCTGGAACTTTCCCGGTCGGGGATTTAGCGCGCCACTCCGGCGACTGCCGAAACGTCTGAGAAAAATCGATACTCTCTATTTCGTACGGGACCTGAAGTTCTTCGCAGAGCCATATGACGCGCACCGAGCGCGTTCCTTGGACGTGGTAGATCTTCACGTTTGCTACCTGCATCACTTAAAGGCGGTCAGTGTAATCGAAGTCCAGGCGTCCGTCGTATCACGCGGTCCACCTGCCTGGCCTTTTAAAGTTGGCTAAGGCACGCTCACTGGGTTGAAAGATTTGAGGAATGGGCGTTTGGGTATCGCGATTGAAGAAGAGAATCATTATGGCTTCCGGTTATCCGATGAGCTGACCCTTCTCAGGGATCAGGTTCGGCGATTCATGCGCGAAGAAGTCAAACCGATCGAAGATACCCTGCCTCACGATGCTATTGGTTGCGGTAGAGAAGATCGCGTTCGTCTTCGAGCGATGGCGGAGGAGATGGGGCTCACGCGTCTTACGGTGCCTGAGGAATATGGTGGAAATCCGGTTAGCGCGATGGCAAGAGTGGTGATTGCGGAAGAGTCTTCGAAGTGCCGTCTCGGTGGTTATGCCCCCGCGCTGGGTGCTTTCGGCGGTGGCCCGCCTAACATTATTTGGGGAGGAACACCTGACCAAATTGAACGCTATGGAATTCCATGCGTCGAGGGGAAGATGCGTGCTTTTGTCGCCATTACGGAACCGACCGGGGGATCGGATCCCCGCAACAACATTTCGACGCGGGCCGAAAAAGATGGTGATGAGTGGGTTCTTAACGGGCGCAAGATGTGGATCACAGGTGCGGAGGGTGCGGATTTCGGCATTCTATTTGCACGCACGCGTGAAGGTACCGCGGAAGCGCCACCTGAAATCACAGCATTTATTGTAGAGCCGACATTTTCTGGAATATATTTTAATGAAATCAAAGTTATACGAGCGTTATCACCTTACGAAATCGTCCTCGAGAATTGCCGTGTTCCCGTTGAGAATGTCCTCGGGTCCGTCGGTCAAGGTTTTGGTGTGGCACAGAGTTGGTTGGTGGACGCGCGCATACCTTATGCCGCGGGATGTATTGGGATGGCGCAAGAGGCACTCGACATGGCATGTGGCTGGGTCAAACAACGTCCCACAAGGGACGGCATGTTGGCCGACAAACAAGCAATTCAGTGGATGATTGCGGATTCAGAAGTCGAGTTGAGAGCTGCTCGTATGCTTGTGTACGACGCCGCGTCCAAGGTAGATGCCGGTCAGTCGGGCAAGGTGGACGCCTCGATTTGTAAACTCTACGGGACCGAAACGGCAGGACGCGTGGTCGACCGGGCCATCCAAATGTTTGGGGGCATGGGCGTTTCCCAAGAGATGCCGCTCGAACGGTGGTATCGAGAACTTCGCGTCAAGCGTATTGGTGAAGGACCCTCCGAAGTGCATCGCATGGTGATCGCGCGCGATAAATTGAGGAACACTAGCGGGGGAGTGTATTTTAGTTAGCGCTTGATACGCCGACGGGCCGTGACGACCTCGGTATTAAGCCCCAACCAGTGCATACGCCCCATATAACGTGCGTGTTCAATTTTGAGGCAACGGTCCATCACGACGTCGAGGCCGGCGTCGGCGGCGATGGCGGCTCCTTCGTCACTGATGACTCCAAACTGAAGCCATAATGCTTTGGCACCAATGGCTACGGCTTCTCTAGCTATGGCAGGTACGGCGGAGGGATCTCGAAAAACGTTGACGACGTCGACTGCATCGCCGACGGCGGTCAATGAGTTAAAACATGGCTCGCCGAGGACTTCTTCTTCTCGGGGATTAACCGGGATGATTCGATAGCCATGTCTTTGCGCGTAATAGCCCACAAAGTGACTTGCACGTAATGCGTTGGCCGACAAACCGACGACGGCGATGGAACGACCGGTGCGCAATACACGCTGTATTGTGGCTGGGTCCTGATACTTAATCGTTTTAGGCAAAGGCCTGCTCCAAATCCCATTGAAGGTCGTCGATATCCTCGATCCCGATCGAAAGGCGAATGGTCCCAGGCGCGATACCGGCTGCTTGCAGTTCGTCGTTGTTGAGTTGTCGGTGGGTGGTACTGGCGGGGTGGATGATCAGACTTTTTGCGTCCCCGACGTTGGCGAGGTGTGAGAACAGCTGCACGTTGCGGATGAAATTCTGACCCGCGCCGCGACCGCCCGCGAGCTCAAAGCAGAAAACGGCGCCAGCGCCTTTAGGAAGATACTTCTCTAACAAGGCGGCGTTTTCTCTGTAGTGCAGCGCGGGATGGCTGACACTGATTACGTCGGATCGAGCGTCCAACCAAGTTGCTACGCCGAGAGCGTTTGATACGTGTCGATCCATCCGGAGTGGCAACGTTTCTATGCCTTGCAGGAAAAGGAACGCGTTGAAAGGACTCATGCATCCGCCTAAATCACGCAGTGTCTCGGAGCGTAGTTTCATGAGAAAGCCATACATCCCAAATGTTTCGTGGAAAGCGAGCCCGTGATACGCATCGGATGGTTCGGCAATGACGGCAAACTTGCCATTGGACCAATCGAAATCTCCGGAATCGATCACCACCCCGCCGATGCTAGTTCCGTGTCCGCCAAGGAACTTGGTAGCCGAGTGAATAACGATATCAGCCCCCCACTCGATGGGCCGGCACAGGTACGGCGTGGCAAAAGTGTTATCCATAACCAACGGTATCGAGTGATTGTGGGCGACCTCGGCAATTCGCTCAATGTCCATGACGTTACCGCCAGGATTGCCGATCGTTTCGCCGAAGAATAGACGCGTCTGTTCAGTTGTAGCTCTATCCCATTCATCCGGATCGTCCGGATCGACGAACGTTAGCTCGACCGACAATTTCTTCAACAAATGCTTGAGTTGAGTAATCGATCCGCCGTAGAGCGCTCGTGACGCAACGACATGGTCACCCGGAGAAAGTAACGTAAAGAACGTGGCGGATTGTGCGGCGAGTCCGCTGGCGAAGGCAACGCCACCAACGCCACCTTCGAGGTTCGCAATCCGTTCTTCGAAAGCGGCGACCGTCGGGTTCATGATCCGCGAATAGGTATTGCCGTATTCCTGCAAGTTAAAGTACGCGGCCGCGGATTCGGGATCTTCGAAAACGTAGCTACTTGTTTGAAAGATGGGGACAGCACGAGCACCGGTTTCAGGTTCCGGTCGAGCTCCGGCATGCAACGCTCGTGTCCGAAAACCAAATTGCCGGTCCGGTAAATCTGTCATGCCGGCAACATGACGTTCCTACAGGGCTGTGTCAATTCAACCAGGATGGCCGGAATTGGGCGGGTGCTATGATTAAGCGATGCGGCAACCACCCATCGATTACATCGAGCGCACGCGTGAGCAGTATGCGGCGCTTGGATATCCGCCTTATCAATGGGTGCGGAATCAAGAGCCTCTTGCTCTGTCGATTCCGATAAAGCCGATGCACGAGTGGCGTGTCGGACTGATCGCTTCCGGCGGTATCTACGTTGCGGGGCAGGTCGCCTTTCATTTTCGCGATGACATTAGCTATCGCGAAATTTCTTGTGATACGCCAACGGATCGGATTAGAACGACGCACTTCGCGTACGACCTGACCGATTCGCGCCGCGACCCCAACGTCGTTTTTCCAATGGACACGCTCCGTGGTCTGGTACGAGACGGTACCGTCGGTGAGCTTTCACACTGCGCGTATACCTTTATGGGCGGAATTTACTCGGCCCGAAAAGTCCGTGACGTGCTGGCACCAGCGATCGTGACCAGGCTGCTGCGAGATGAAGTTGACGTCGCTTTGATGGTTCCGGTCTGACCCGTTTGCCACCAGTCCGTCGGACTGATCGCCCGTGAAGCAGAAAGCCGAGGCATTCCGTCGGTGAGCCTCTCTAGTGCCTGGTCAATTAGTCGGTCAGTGAACCCTCCTCGGATGGTTTACCTCGACTTTCCGCTCGGTCATACCGCGGGGCGTGCCCACGACGTTCAATCTCAAAAGGCGGTCGTCATGGCGGCGCTCAGATTGCTAGAAGAGGCGAGGGATCCGGGGAGTGCCACAACGCTCTCCCAGCGATGGTCTAACGACGATGCGTGGAAGGATGCTGTCATGCGACCTAGGATCAAAGCGGATCGGGATGGGGAGTTTGACGACGACCGTATGGAACGCTTTGCTACGCCTCAATACCAGGAATCGGAAGACGCTGATCTCGTGACTGGGGATTGTTCGACGTGTGTTTGGTTAGAAGAGTAGATCAGATAGGTCCATTGAGTTTATCGGATCAAATGGCGCAGACTGCTGTTTTTGACACTGCGGATATTGTATGACGGTCGTTCGTCAGAAAGACCTGATTGCCAGCGTTGCCGACGCTCTGCAGTACATCAGTTACTACCACCCGCCAGATTTCGTTCGTGCGATGACTGAAGCCTACGAACGGGAAGAGTCGCCGGCCGCTAAAGCGGCGCTAACCCAGGTGTTGGTGAACTCCCGAATGTGTGCTCTCGGGCATCGCCCCATCTGCCAAGATACTGGCATCGTGATCGTGTTTCTTGAGGTTGGCATGGATGTCCAATGGGATGCGGAGCTGTCCGTTGAAGAAATGATCAACGAAGGCGTACGGCAAGCCTATATGGATGCTTCAAATCCACTGCGCGCATCGGTACTTGGGGATCCAGAAGGCGACCGGGCCAACACCCTCGATAATACGCCGGCCGTGGTACATACCCGGATTGTTCGAGGAGCCGAGCTCAGAGTTGAAATTGCAGCAAAAGGCGGCGGTAGCGAGGCAAAAGCGAAGTTCACAATGTTGAATCCGTCAGACTCGGTGGCCGACTGGATTCTTGACGTCGTCCCAACGATGGGTGCTGGATGGTGCCCGCCTGGAATCCTTGGCGTCGGGATTGGCGGGACTCCTGAAAAGGCGATGCTGCTGGCGAAAGAGGCGATGATGGAGCCGATCGACATCCACGAACTGAAAGAGCGTGGCGCACAAAATAGAGCCGAAGAGCTTCGTCTTGAGCTGTACGATCGGGTCAATGCGCTCGGTATCGGGGCCCAGGGACTCGGTGGTCTGACAACGGTGCTCGACGTCAAGGTGAAGGACTACCCGACGCACGCGGCCAATAAACCGGTTGCCGTCATCCCGAACTGCACCGCCACCCGTCACGTCCAATTTGTGCTCGATGGGTCTGGTCCAGCAGTCCTTGAACCTCCGGACCTTAACGATTGGCCAGACATTGCCTTCGAGATGGGACCGGACGTAAAACGCGTCAACGTCGATTCAATGACAGCTGAAGATGTTGTTGACTGGAAAGCCGGCGACACCATACTTCTAAGTGGAAAACTATTGACGGGTAGGGATGCCGCGCATCAACGTCTCATGGAGTTGTTGCAGAAAGGAGAATCGCTACCGGTCGATTTTCGTAATCGGTTCATTTATTACGTGGGCCCGGTCGATCCCGTGGGAGCCGAAGTGGTCGGTCCGGCGGGTCCGACCACGGCAACGCGTATGGATAAATTTGTTGGTGAGATGCTCGACAAGACGGGACTTCTTGGAATGATCGGTAAAGCGGAGCGTGGTGACGTAGCCATTGAAGCGATTAGAGACTTTGGTGCTGTCTCACTGGTCGCGGTCGGGGGCGCCGCGTACCTCGTTTCCAAAGCCATTGTGAGTGCGCGCCTCCTTGCGTTCGAGGACTTGGGTATGGAAGCGATCTACGAATTTGAAGTTAAAGATATGCCTGTGACCGTAGCGGTTGACCCTAGCGGCGAATCGGTACACAAGACAGGACCTTCCCATTGGCGAGCGGAATTGGCGGGTCGTATCCCAACCGTCGAAGGTTAGGACTGGAGTTCTTCGAGCGACTCGAAATAGTGCAATGTATCTGGATTTGCTAACGCGCTTGAGTTTTTTACAGGACGTCCATGGACAACCTCCCGCACGGCAATTTCTGCGATTTTTCCGGATAGGGTCCTAGGGATATCAGGTACAGCCACGATCCGGGTGGGGACATGACGAGGCGACGTGTTTTCCCGAACCTTTGTACGAATGATGGCGGCGGTCTCTTGCGTGAAGGGTCTACCGTCTTGCATCACGACGAACAGAACTACCCTAGTATCTCCGTCCCATTCTTGGCCGATGCATAGTGCTTCTTTGACGGTATCGATCGATTCGACCTGGCGGTAGATTTCCGCCGTTCCGATTCGAACGCCCCCGGGATTAAGCACCGCGTCGCTCCGACCATGGATAACGAAACCTCCTGTGACCGATTTTTTTTCAGCGAAATCACCGTGGGCCCAGGTTTGGGGATAGCGATCGAAATAGGCGCGTCGTAGCAAAACGTCACCAGGATCGTTCCAAAATTCGATGGGGGTGCTCGGAAAAGGACGAGTACAAACCAACTCGCCTTTGGTATCGACGATTGAAGAGGCATCGTCGCCGAACACGTCAACGGCCATTCCTAATCCAGGCGCTTGAATCTCGCCTTCGTAAACGCCGCCCCAGGGATTCCCGAGCACGAAACAAGATATTAAGTCGGTACCCCCCGAAATGGAGGCAAGCCAAACGTCTGACTTGAAGCTCGTGTATACGTATCGAAAAGATTCATGTGTTAGGGGCGATCCGGTGGAGAAGATGGCACGAAGGGAACTGAGGTCATGGCTAGATTTAGGTTCGACGCCCGCTTTTTCGATACTGGCG
>JAKUTH010000028.1 GCA_022448085.1 Pseudomonadales bacterium
AAGGCGCGACTGCTGGCCGACGGCACTGCGGCGATTGATGAATTCGGATTTTCTGGTGGACAGGTTGACAAGTTGGTCGTTGTGGAGAACACGCCAGATACACACAACGTGGTGGTTTGTACGCTGTGTTCCTGTTATCCGTGGGCCGTACTGGGACTACCTCCACGTTGGTATAAAGATCCGGCGTATCGATCCCGCGTGGTCCGGGAACCAAGGGCCGTGTTGAAGGAGTTTGGTACCGCGATTCCTGGCGACACGACCGTTCAAGTATGGGATTCATCCGCCGAGATTCGCTACATGGTTTTGCCGGCAATGCCTTCAACCTGGGCCGGGCAGTCGCTCGATGTCCTGGCAGCTAAGGTATCGAGGGACAGCATGATTGGCGTTGAAGTGCTTTCGGATTAGTCGTTTGTTGGTCCGAGGACGGCGAATAGGAGCTGAATGGTGAACGATGTCGGTGAGCTTCCTTTGCGCGCGGAATTCCAACCGCCGATGGCTAACGGTGAGGTCCTCTTTGATGAGCCATGGCAGGGGCGGGTGTTTGCAATGGCGCTCTTGCTCGTGGAGCAAGGCTGTTTCGTATGGGACGAATTTCAAGCGGAGCTCATTGAGGTGATCCATGCTTGGGAAGCATCCGACGATCAGACGGGGGTATATGCCTACTATGAGCATTTTCAAGAGGCGTTGAGACGCATATTGGCATCAGGAAACGTAGTGGATTCGGCGGAACTTAACGCACGAACGGCTGAATTTGCCACGCGAACACACGGTCATGACCACTAACCAATATGGTGATTGGTACAGCGGTGCTAACGGATGCAGAGTAGATGCAAACCGCAATTCACTAAGGGAAACTACCGAAGGTTCGGCATAACCTCTTCACTTAACCGCATGAATGTTTCGTGGCTCAGAATTGACGCCATCAAGTAATCGAGGGGCATCGTTTCTTCCAGTTCCTTAAGCTTGTCGGTCACCGTCGAGGGGCTTCCATGAATGATAATCTCGTTAACGTAGCGATCGATGCGATCCTCGGTCGAGAATCCACTCGTCATGCCGCTCCCCGACTTTGGATTTACGTAACTGCCCACAGTCCACTGGGCGCCTGCGCGGGCAACGGCTTCGGCCTTTTCATCAGTATCAGCAATCGCAAGCAAACGAGCTATCGGTGTATCGCGTACCTCGTTGTGACCGTGTTCGGCGAGTTGATCTCGATACGACCGATATTTATGCGCAATTTCTTGATGTGTTGAGTGTGGATCCATGAGGATGGCGTGACCTTGGCTCGCCGACCAGGCGATCGCGTCGGGTGATGACGAAGCGATCCACGTCGGCATCGGATTCTGGATTGGTTTGGGCAAGACTTCGATGTTGTCAAAGTGATTGTATTCGCCATGAAATGTCAGCCGTTCGTTGTTCCAAGCCGCAAGTACGACGTCAACATTTTCGTGGAACCGCGCTCGCGACTGGTCGGTCTCGACGCCAAACACAGTCATTTCAGTTTTATCAAATCCCCGGCCAGCACCCCAATTGATGCGCCCGCCGCTGAGGTTATCGAGCAGCGCGACCTCTTCGGCGAGGCGAAGAGGATGGTAAAAAGCGGCTAGTGAAACGCCGGTGCCAATACGTAGATTTTCCGTGGTGTCGGCGATGTGCATGCCCATGAGGTGGATCGATGGACAAACGCTGTAGGTGGAAAAATGATGTTCCGCCAACCACACCGCGTCGTAGCCGGTTTTGTCCATGATTTGCACACGCTCAAGCGCCCGCTCGTACACCTTGCCGAGTGGTACGCGACGCTCTGGCCAGCTGAAAAATTGGAGTACTGCGAATTTCATCTAAGGCTTGTCACCATAACGTATCCGCTTGACAGTGGACATCGGCGTAGTAGCTCTGGGCGGATGGGCGTTAACGTTAATGGACGTTGTCGTCTGTGCTCGTTGATTCCCCAGCCGTCCCGTTCGCGATTAAGCGGTCGATTTCCGTACCACCGATCCCGAGTTCGGTTAAGACTTCGCGTGTTTGTGCGCCGATGTCGGGTGCTCTTCGGGGCGGGCGTTTTGGTTCCTCATCGATTTGTATAGGACTCATGATGGTGCGGTCGTAGCCGTCCCCAGGGTCGTTGGTTTGGACAATGATCTTATTGGCAGCAAGCTGTGGGTCGTCAACCACCTGACCCATGGGGCGGACGTGGCCGTACGTGATTTCGTGCTGGTCTAGAGTTTTTAGGGTCTGTCCGATTGTCATGGAACCAATCACCTCTTGAATGAGATCGATCAATTCCAACCGATTTATGATCAAAGTCGGCATGTCAAGAAAGCGTGGATCACTGGTCCATTCTGAACGTCCCATGGCGGCCGCTAACTGAGGCCACTCGCGTTCAGCATTGATCATGACGAACAATACGTAATGACCATCGGAGGTGCGATAGACGTGTCCGAAGGGATTGTGTACGCCGCGCTCTTGCTTGCGTTTACCCACGTCCATGCCTTCCAGCACGCCTTGCAACGCCATGCCATTAGACCAAACGCCGTTGGCGATGAGAGAAGTACTTACGAGCGCTCCTTCGCCCGTTTTCTCACGCCGGTAAAGTCCGGTCATGATGGCTGCAAAGAGAGACATCGAGGTCGCCTGATCGCCCATACCAGGAGCTGATGCAACCGGGTCAGCGCCTTGACCTCGAATAAATTCCATTAACCCTGAGCGTGCCCACCAAGCCGTTGCATCAAAAGCGCGGCGCTGGACTTCTGGACCTTCGGTACCGTAACCGGAGATGTGCGCGTAGATGAGACGGGGATTGAGTTGTTTTAAACGGTGGTATTCGAGTTCGTATTTAGCGAGCTGTGTGCCGATAAAGTTGGTTAAGAACACATCGGCTCCGCGCGCGAGCCGGTGCACGATTTCGCGTGCTTCGGGGTGGCCGAGATCGAGTGCGACGCTACGTTTGTTTCTCGACGTCAGCAGCCAGTTGTAGTCAATAGGGAATGCACCTTTGAGCTTGCGGTAACCGTCACCAGAAAGCGCCTCGATTTTGATGACATCTGCACCGTAGTCCGCGAGGACGGTCGCTGCGCCGGGACCGGCGAGATAAGAAGCTGCGTCGATGACGCGGACGCCGTCGAGTAAGTAGCTGATGATTGCCTCCCCACTGTACGTTGTCTTTGCCCAAAACTATCAGATCATAGAGGTTGGATGTGCGCGAGCGAAGTAATTCCGATGACGAGCGTATGATCCGTCGAAGAGTCGAAGATCTGTTGCAAGACGAAACCTCGCATACAGACTTGGGTGGTAGTTGGAGACGTTGGTGAAAAATACTTATCCCGAACTTAATGATCGTGCGCGCGGTTGGCTGCATTTTCTTTGGGAAAAAGCGGGGACAGAGGACGATTGGAGCAGCTCCGGAGAACCGCATCCATGGTGGGATCGTTACTCGACTCCGCCAATGACCAATTTCCCGCGCTTTGATCTGGCCGATTCATGCTATGCGGTTGCGCTAATGGCGGATAAGACACCGGCTTGGCGGGAAGCTTATTCCCAAATCCTTGACCAAATGGTTGATCGCCACACAACCTTTTGGGCGGCTGTGGATTGGTTAACTCAGTTTGGTAGTGACCCCGATCGGGACAAGTACCCGGACGTGTGGAAGGGGACGCTCATTCCCGAACACTTGTGGGGACGATACGATTCGCCCGGGTGGACGGCGAACGGAGTCGAGCCTTGGGGACTCCAAAAAGATCCCGTAGGTGCGGATGGCATGCTGTTCTTCAAGGGATTCTTCAATTTGGTGATGTCGCTGCATCGGTATGTCAGCGGCGACCGCAAATGGGACGATCCGTTTAAAGTGGCGGGCGTTGATGACACGCATTTTCAGTGGACCCATAGTCGCGTCGCCGAACACTTGACTGAGCAATGGCGCCGCCACCCAGAGGGCCCGCACTGCGAGAACACCAAGATTTGGCCATACTGTCTCAGCGCTGCCGGTCTCGGGCTACAAATGTTCGATCGACTCGTCGGGACCGATAAGCACAGCGTTTTCGATGAGTGGACCGATTACGCCAAACGCCACTATCTTGAGGTTGAAGACGGTTTACTGAAGTGGGTTGCGTTGTACTACGACCCGATCGTCGACCATATACACAAAGTGGGTTCGGGCGGTGGGACGGGCGTGGCTTGGTACGCGTTACCGCAACATCCCGAGTTGGCGGAATTATTCTATCGCGCTTCTCTCTCGGCGACGGGTTGGGATGATCCGGCCGTACCCGTTGCGGTGCCGTCGGATCCCCGAGGGCTGGTGATGACGGCGATGCTAGCCAATGAGTTTGGTGATGCGGTCACGCATGCACGCTTGTCGGACACGCTTGAACAACTTGCCGAGCCTAGATATTTTGGCTCTGAGTCGGAGCACTTTGGTTATTGGTTTCATTTAGGCGAACCGTGGCCGCGTGGCCAAATGAGCGCGAGTCTCATGGTGACGGATGTGGCCGATCCCGGGGACTGGCAACGTCTTTTTATTTCGCCCAACTTAGCGAAATTTGAGCAACCGACGGTTGAGGGCATTGAGTTCCCGAGATTGGGTCTGAGTCAGGCGTGGAATGATCTTGCTCATGGGATGCTTCAGGTTACGACCTACGCCGTGAAGCCGTCATTGGCAGGAGAGAAAACTGCTTTTCGTGTCACCGGGATGCCCGATCAGAAGGATTCCATTTTCGTCCGATGTGACGGGTCTGAGTACACCAACTGGAAAAGTGTAGGGTCTGACACGATCGAAATTAGGACGGAGATTGGCCCTCATTCGTTTCAGATCTATACAGGCTATCGGGAAAGTACGGTCGACGTCGATCAACGCACGAGGACCAAAGCTGTTCAATCGGAGTCGCGGCATTCCAACGCTTCCGTAAGTGGCATCATTCGAGCAGGAAGCTTTAATGGTTTGGCCAGTTGCCCTTGTTGTAATTAATTTCCTCGGGCCTCGTGGAAGAGGGATACCGGTGCATGGTTGTATAACGCGTACTATTCTTGCGTGGATCTGAGTTAGGGAGAGATCGATGTATCCCGGATATTATGCGGCTAGTGCTCCGGATCATCCGGCTGCGATCAACGCTGCGACCAACGAGGTCCTAACGTACGGTCAGCTCGATGCTCGTTCAAATCAACTCGCACATCTCTTCTACGAGAGCGGTTTGCGGCGCAACGACCACGTTGCCGTGTTCATGGAAAATAACCTACGTTTTTTCGAGGTCGCGTGGGCAGCATTACGATCCGGCCTTTACGTCACGACCATCAATCGCTACTTAACCGCGGAAGAGGCCGCATATATCGTCGATGACAGTGGCGCCAAGGCGCTGGTGTCATCCCACGCCATGAACACTGCTGCTGCTGAGTTGGGATCATTAATTCCAGATTGCCCCATTTTGCTCATGACGGACGGGTCAATCGAAGGCTGGAGTTCGTACGAGGAGCAAATAGACGCCTACGTAGACACTCCTATTGATGAGCAGTGGCAAGGCGGTTCCATGCTGTACAGTTCTGGGACTACTGGACGACCGAAGGGGATTCTTAGAGCGCTGCCCGAGATCAAGGTGACAGACATTGAGCCAACTGCCCCTGGGATCGGGTCGGTTTATGGATTTGACCGGGAAACCATCTATCTGTCGCCGGCGCCACTCTATCACGCAGCTCCGTTTGGGTTTACGACGGGGGTTCAAAGGCTCGGGGGTACGGTAGTGGTCATGCCACGATTTGATCCGCTTGATGCCCTCCGTTATATCGAGGAATTTGAGGTCACTCATAGTCAGTGGGTGCCAACTATGTTCGTCCGAATGCTCAAGCTCAGTGACGCCGAGCGCTCTCGGTATCAACTTGTGTCGCACCGGGTGGCGGTTCACGCAGCAGCTCCGTGTCCGGTGGACGTCAAACGTCGAATGATCGAGTGGTGGGGACCGATTCTCGAGGAGTACTACGCGGGCACGGAAGGTAACGGCTCGACGGCGATCGGAAGTAAAGAATGGCTGGAACACCCTGGTTCAGTAGGTCAGTCAAGGAGCGGCGTACTACACGTATGTGACGATGATGGCAAAGAACTTCCGCCAGGCGAGCCTGGCGTCATCTACTTCGAGCAGCCCGTCATGTCGTTCAGTTATCACAACGCTCCGGAGAAAACCCGCGAGGCGCAGCACCCGGAGTACCCCAACTGGTCGGCGCTCGGTGACGTCGGATATCTTGATGAGGAAGGGTATTTGTATCTCACCGATCGAAAGTCGTTCATGATTATTTCAGGGGGCGTCAACATCTATCCCCAAGAAATAGAGAACGCGTTGGTTATGCACCCGAGTGTTATCGATGTCGCAGTATTTGGTGTCCCAAACGACGATTTCGGTGAGGAAGTAAAGGCGGTCATTCAACTAGCCGACGACGTGGAAGGCAACGAGTCCACCGCCGAAGATTTACTTGAATATTCGAGGAAACATCTCGCCAACTACATGGTGCCGCGTTCCGTTGATTTTATTGAGGAGATGCCGCGTTTGCCGACCGGGAAGTTGTACAAACGCCTGCTGCGAGATAAATACTGGGGGAAGCGTGACTCGCGCATCGTCTGACGCCGCGAGTACGATCATGCGATCCGTGACCGCGGTGACCGAGCCTTGGCATTCGTGGATGACGTTTCGGCGAAGACAAAGGACACGGCAGTGGAATTGACATCCGCCGACATAACGCAATACGAGGAGGACGGCTATCTCGTGGTCCGAGATGCGTTGGACGCCGCGGAACTGAATCGTTTCGACAAGGCGTTTCGGACGCATCTAGAAGAATTGCATCCGAGTGAGCTGAAATATCCCGACCCTGGCCGATATACCTTGGCTAAAAGCTGCATGGCCGATCCGGATCTCGCGTTCGTTGTCGAGCATCCCAATATCGTCGAGCCAGCGAGTTGCTTATTGCAAGAAGACCCGATCCTTACCGCATTCGTTATTTACGATAGAACGCCGGGTGGCCCGGAAATTCCTGCGCACAACGACTACAAGCGCTGGCGTCCTGTCGGGTCGTCTATGAATTGGCTGTTCACGATTGTCCCCTTATGCGATTTCGATGAAACGCGTGGTCAGCTGTTTGTTGCGCCGGGGTCGCATCGACTCGAGCGCGTGCAACCCGGTCCAGGGCGCGCACAGGAAGTGGCCGAAGCGGTCCGTCCCGATGACGAAGCGTTTATCGACCCCGAGCTCTGTCGCGGTGACTTGCTGATTTTGAATATGCACTGTTGGCATCGCGCTGGGCCGAATCACAGCGCTGACCATCGCGTGGGTTTCTTCAATAAATATGCGGGAATTTCTTGTCCTCCAGCGACGGGCTATTACCTTTTCAACGACGATGCATTTAATGCCTTGTCGACTGCAGGCCGGCGCTATATTGCCGTGCATAGCGATCGGCCGATCTCGCGGGCGCGGATGTTATTGCAGCGAGGCGACCGATATCTATTTACAGAAGGCGAGGATGGTCTCTATTTGCCCGGCGGACCGACGTGGCGGGAAAGTGCGATCCCTGATTGGGACATCGGTAATTACATTGCCTCGGTGCACGGGCATATGAGGGATCAGGTGAGGGTTGAGACGCCTTGGGCGAGCTATGTCGGTGATTATTACGAAGACGGTGATCTTTGCCGCGTGTACGGTTACGAACTGAACGACAACGGTTTCCCAGTTGCGTACGAAGGCGAGTGGCTAGATCTCGACAACGTCCAGGAACGGGCAACCCAAGGCTATGAGTTGGAAGCAATTGCAACATGGAATCGACCGGACCTGACGCGGGGTAAAGGCGTGACACAAGCTCAGGCACGCATTGATCAATATGCGTACTGACATATACGTCGATGTCGCGACTGGGATTTCAGCATAGCGATATACGGGCTCGGCCCTGTTAGTTCAATTGAAGAGAATGTTCTTAATGATGAAAGCGGAGAGAATCGCTTGCACAAAAAAGATCACAAAGATGCAGGCCGTGACCCATACGCGCGGGCGAATACGCTGATCCATTTGTTTGGCCTGTAGATACAGAGTCATGAAACTCTGAACCGGTAGCATAAACGCGCCGAAGGTAGCGCCGAAAATCACCAACGTGATGGGTTCCTGGTAGAACACATAAATAAGGGTGCTGATGATGGGCATCGCAACGATATAACCGCGGGTCCATTTCTTTCGCCCCGCGAGGTTTTGGCGGTCAATAAAGCCGAACGTCACCATGAGATCTGGGAAAGACCGGGATCCGGCACCAATTCCGGAGAGGGTTGTTGAGAACAGAATGCAGAATGCACCGAAGGTAAATAGCCAAAATGCCCAGGGCCCGAACGTCTTTGTGTACATACTCGAGAGCATCGCGATGGTTTCGCGCCCGGAGGGAATCTCCCCGAGTCGGTTCAAGACGCCCGCCCCCAAGAAGTAAAACGATAACGTCGCAAACGTCAGGATGATGAGCGTGACCCATACATCCGTTTGCACTACCCGTATCCATCCTTTCGCGCGTTCGAGCCATTGGGGATCATCCGGATCGCCGCCTACGTAGCTCGGATACCCCTTCTCGACACACCAGTAGGTGTAGGCGGATATTTCGCTGGCGGCGACGCCGGTGGCTCCATACATGCCAATTGCGAGCACCCAATGTTCGCTAAGACCTTCGAATCGGAGACCTTCCATAAGGTTCGCTGGCGTCGCCGCATATTCTGTCGACTGCATCAGCAAAGCGGAGACAATGGTCGCGAAGGAGAAACTCAGAACCATTGCCAGCATGACTTTTTCGAATCGGCCATAGTCACCGCTGCCCAAGATTGCCATGACGATGAGGGCCGCAATCACCGTAGCCCACGCACCGTCGACGACGGGCAGCATGAGCCCCAGCGCTTGGCCAGCGCCGCCGATAATTCCGCCGGACGTTAATATCCCGGGTACGAAGCCGATGAGACCCAGCCATATCGGCCACGAAATAGGACCGTTAGGTCCGGGGATTTTCCCAGGCACTCGATTGAGAGCCCGAAGATAGGTATCACCGCTCGTGACAACGTAGCGGGCGAGCTCCGCTTGTATCAGCGATTTAACCCAGCAAGAGAATAAAACCCACCACAAAAGCGTGAATCCTGCGGCGGCGCCCAGGCCAGCTGTCAACAGGATCTCGCCTGATCCCACGATTGAGCCGGAGACGACAATCCCAGGCCCCAAATTTTTCAGTCTGCCGGCCCAGGTGGTCGGCGGCTGTCTGGTCGCTCCTGGTTCAATGGTATAAGGATCGTCGCTCATGGTCCGAGCATAACGCGATGTGCCGTGCA
Organism: Pseudomonadales bacterium; assembly: GCA_022448085.1. Lineage (GTDB taxonomy): Bacteria > Pseudomonadota > Gammaproteobacteria > Pseudomonadales > Azotimanducaceae > UBA11889. The sequence continues at coordinate 9,308 of JAKUTH010000028.1, forward strand.
GTATGAATGGCGCACGGTGTCCTTGATTACCTTGTGGGTAATCGAACGGCGCGTTGCGGCTGGTGTGAGTTGCATTCGCATTCTAGACTGCCTTCTATGCAAGCGGTCACTGATTTAAGAGTCGTTGCCGATTATGACCCCGCCGGCGATCAACCCGAGGCGATTGCCGGCCTACTTGAAGGGCTCGACAGTGGGCTCGCGCAACAGACGTTACTTGGCGTTACCGGTTCGGGGAAAACGTTCACAATCGCGAACGTCATCGAGAATGTCCAACGCCCAACCTTAGTCCTAGCGCCAAACAAGACACTTGCGGCACAGCTCTACGGAGAATTTCGAGAGTTTTTCCCTGAGAACGCGGTGGAGTATTTCGTCTCGTATTACGATTACTACCAACCCGAAGCTTATGTGCCTTCCTCTGATACTTATATCGAGAAGGATGCTTCCATCAACGCGCATATCGAACGGATGCGCCTATCGGCGACGAAAGCAATCCTTGAACGTCGAGACACAGTCATTGTTGCGTCTGTTTCCGCCATCTATGGACTGGGAGACCCACAATCATACTTACAGATGGTTTTGCACTTGGATCGTGGCGATCGGATTGATCAGCGATACGTCCTAATGCGATTGGCCGAGCTGCAATACACCCGCAATGATATGGCGTTTGAGCGGGGCACCTATCGCGTACGAGGCGACGTCATCGATATCTTTCCAGCCGAATCAGAACGCGAAGGGGTTCGGATCGAACTCCTCGACGATGAGATCGAAAACCTTTCGACGTTCGATCCACTGACGGGAGAAGTTTCGAATCGTGTACCTCGTTATACAGTCTTTCCTAAAACGCATTACGTTACGCCGCGCGAAAAAATCCTGAGCGTTTTAGACGAAATCAACGAGGAACTAAAAGAGCGACTCGCACTACTTAAGTCGAACGACAAACTCGTGGAAGCGCAACGCCTGGAACAGCGGACTCGTTTTGATCTCGAAATGATTAAAGAGCTGGGCTATTGCAGTGGTATCGAGAATTACTCTCGCTATCTGTCTGGGCGAAAGGAGGGCGAACCGCCGCCGACGCTGTTTGATTACCTCCCGGCGGATGCGCTTCTCATTATTGATGAGTCTCACGTGACCGTGCCTCAGCTTGGAGGTATGTACAAGGGCGACCGGTCTCGGAAGGAAACACTGGTGGAATACGGCTTTCGATTGCCGTCAGCGCTCGACAACCGGCCCTTACGGTTTGATGAATGGGAAGGACTCGCACCACAAATGATCTTTGTTTCGGCGACGCCGGGACCCTATGAGGCTGAACATGCCGGTAGCGTCGTTGAACAAGTAGTTCGGCCGACGGGACTTGTGGATCCGCAGATTTTGGTACGGCCGGCTACATCGCAGGTTGATGATCTCTTCGAGGAAATTCGTATCACCGTCGATGCTGGTGAGCGCGTGCTCGTTACAACCTTAACGAAGCGGATGGCAGAGGATTTAACCGAATACTTGGACGAACACGGTGTTCGAGTCAGATATTTGCACTCGGACATCGAGACCGTCGAACGGATGGAGATTATCCGCGATTTGAGACTCGGCGAGTTCGATGTTTTGGTCGGTATCAATCTCCTACGAGAAGGATTGGATATGCCCGAAGTTTCGCTGGTAGCCATTCTCGATGCGGACAAAGAAGGTTTCTTACGTTCAGAACGCTCGCTGATCCAAACCATCGGTCGTGCGGCACGGAATGTAAACGGGCGAGCGATCCTCTATGCCGACAAGGTTACGGGCTCTATGGAGCGAGCGATTGCGGAGACGGATCGACGGCGAACCAAACAGCAGATCTTTAATAAGGAACACGACATTACTCCGAAGACGGTCGAGAAGGGCGTGACCGATGTCATGGAAGGGGCGCGATCGCAGTCGGGTGGTCGCGGAAAATCTCGTCGGTTTGAACGGACCGCGGCTAACAGGACTCATGCGGTCCCGGATGATCCGAAGGCGCTCGGGAAGCTTCTTAAGAAACTTGAAAAAGAGATGTTGGAAAGTGCGCGCAATATGGAATTTGAAGAAGCCGCGGCTCTTCGTGACGAGATCGAAGATATTCGCGCGCAGCGATTCCTATGAAGTTGGGTCCAACGCGTGTTGTATCGACCGCGAGGCTCTGCTAAACACGATCTATGCGGATTCGTAAGGCAGCGGCGAGTATTAGCGCGGACATCGATGGGGTCGATCTCGCCGATCTCGACAGCACCGAGTTTCGGGATATTTATGGTGCGTGGCTGGAATCTTCCGTTCTAAGGTTTCGAGACCAGGAGCTCACGAAAGATGAACTGCAGGGGTTTAGCGAACGTTTTGGGCCGCTGGAATACGCACCCATGGGCAACATCACAGTAGAGCAGCGTGCAAGTGTTCCGAATCCTTTTGTGACCAACATCTCGAATATTATCGAAAACGGTCGTCCGATCGGGGGCCTCGGGTCAGGGGAGGCAAACTGGCACACGGATATGTCCTACATCGAACGTCCACCGACCGCGAGTATTCTGATAGCCGTCGAGGTGCCTGAAGTAGGCGGTGATACCGAGTACTGTGATATGAACGCGGCGTTTGAATCGCTGCCTATCGGATTAAGTGATCGCGCACGCACATTGTCCATTAAGCACGATGCCGCTCACGATAGCGTTGGTAACTTACGACGAGGTTTTGATCATTCGGCATCCCCCGTGGAGGCGCCGGGGTGTGTCCATCCGATGGTGCGGAGGCACGAAGAAACGGGTCGCGATGCGCTCTTCTTGGGCCGGCGACAGGACGCGTACATACCGCAAATGGACTTGGATAAAAGCGAAGCGTTGCTGGACGAGATTTGGGACTATGTTGCACTCGAGGGGCATTCCTGGGTCCAGCAATGGCGGAAAGGCGATGTGGTGATGTGGGATAACCGATCGGTGATGCATCGGCGTATGTCGTTCCGCGCATCAATTCGACGGCTGATGCATCGCACCCAAGTTCGCCCTGTACTTTAGCTTGGATTAAGTCGGACTTTAGTTTCGGCGCGTCGATCGCCGGTACGAGCAGCGAGTAGTCAATGAGTGAAGCTCGATTTCAGGTCAATCTCCCGGGTGATCCCGATGTCGAAGATGCGCCACGGATTACGGGACGACGGATTCTAGAACTGGCTGCCAAGACCTGGCCCTTTCTTCGTCCTCTGAAGATGCACCTGATCTTCTACCTCATTTTGATCGGATTGTCGGGGTTAGTAGGGACCGTCGCCTACACTCAAGGGTTAGACCTCTTGTCGAACAAGGTGTTGGTGGGGGAGGAAAAGTTATTGCCCCTACAAGCGTCACTATTGTGGCTCGACGACTCGTTCGGAGATGCGGGTGCAGGGTTGGAAGTTCCCACGGACGAGCAGCGAAAAATTGTTCTTGATCGGTTGCTCATCTGGATGGCGATACTGCTGGTTGTCGGTATCGGTTCCTTTATTGCAATTTGGTACTGGGGCACTTGGATTTGGCATAGCGTAAACCAATCCTTGCGCGTCGCGATGGTGGAACATTCGCAACACCTTTCGCTTCGCCACCACAGCGATACGCGAGTTGGAGACACGGTGTTTCGTGTCTACCAGGACAGTGCGCAAATTATCAATCTGATACAGGAGGGACTGATCGGTCCAATGGGTCTGTTATTTGGACTCATTTGGGCCATCGTGCTGATCGTGTTGCTCGCCCCCAGTCTTTTGCTCGCGTTGTTTATCGTGGTGGTACCAACGGTCTGGTTGACGATCGCTTTTACCCCGAGGATTCGACGCAGAGCGCTAGCTAATCGCGTGGCCAATAGTGATCTCACGTCGCGACTACAAGAAACTTTCGTGGCAGCGAAGATTATCAAGGCGAATCGGGCTGAAGATGGAGCATTGCAACGTTTCGACAAGGATTCGCATCGGGCGCTCGATGCGGCGTTCAGAGTTCGATTGGAGATGATCGTTTTGAGTTTGCTCGTGATGATGATGGGCGGACTCTGTGTGATCTCGACCGAGTACTTCATGGCCTCGTGGTCCAACGAGCGTTTGGGCCTGAATGTCCCTGCCGCCATGGCTTTTTTGGTCCCGTTTGTTGCCTGGAACCTTGGAGCGTTTCAATTCGGGCGTGATCAGACGGGAGGTGCTATCGGGCAAGGTTACGGCGCGGTCCGAATGTGGAGCCAGCTGCAGGATCTCTTCATCGCGTTGGAACGAGCCTTTTTTATTCTTGACCTTGAGCCTGAAGTGGAAAGCCCGGATAACCCGGAACCTTTCCCTGTGGAAGTCGAGCGGCTTGAGTGGCGCGCGGTCGATTTTGCCTATGAACCAAGTCACCCCGTATTGGCGTCGCTTGATTTGGTTGCCGACGTCGGCACCATCACGGCGATTGTTGGTGCGACTGGGTCAGGGAAGTCGACGCTCATGTCGATGCTATTGCGGTTGTACGATCCGGATCAGGGCGCTGTCTCGATTAATGGGGTTGATCTCAAGCGGTTAAGCGTTGAAGACGTTCGAGCTAACACCGCTATCGCTCTGCAAAAAAATGTTCTGTTCACGGGCAGCGTTGCCGACAACATTGGATATGCAATACCAAACATAGATCGCGACCGGATCGTGGAAGCGGCCAAGATTGCCTGCGCCGACGAGTTTATCGATGAGCTTGACCGAGGATACGACACGGAGCTCGGCGAGCGTGGGGTTAAGTTATCCACCGGTCAGCGGCAGCGCTTGTCCATCGCCCGGGCCGTGGTCCGAGATACCCCGATTTTGATTCTGGATGAACCCACGGCATCGTTGGACGCGGTCAATGAACAACGGGTGCTGGCGAACCTTGAGCAGTGGGGGCGGCAACGCGTGGTCTTCTTGATTACGCATCGGCTCTCGACTATTCGAGAGGCTGACACCATCGCGTTTCTTGAGGAAGGTCGCATCGCGGAACTTGGAAGCCATGACGAATTGATGAGTCGAGAAGATGGGCGCTACCGGCGTTTCGTGCGGGCAGAGACGTTGGGTCTCGCGGAGGCAATGAGGGATGAGTGACGGATCGGATCCGAATACGCCTCGCCGCCGCGAGGGCTTGCTTGAATCAATTTTCGGTAAGGGAGGGCGTGCTCAGTACGACGACCAAGTCGACATCGATACCGAACTCTCCAACAAAGAAACGTTCTTCTTAGTTGGCCGTGCTGTCGGGTTGTTAAAGCCGGTTAAGAAATTATTCTTCGCGAAGTTTCTGTTGTCGACGGGGATGTGGGTGCCGGGTCTTTTGTTGCCCTGGATCGGGAAAATCATTGTCGATCACGTTGTGGGTGGAAAAGCGCTCGATGACGTTGAACTACGTTATCCACCGTTCATGGATCCGATCCTGGCATCCCTTCAGGGGTTGGGTCCCATGCAAATCATGATGGTCTTGAGCATCCTATATGTGGGGTTGTTGTTTTTTATTGGGACGCGAGCCGGTGGTACCGGTGCGTATTTATACGAGGGCTCCGATGCTGCGACGCAAGCTGAGAATCAGATCAGTGGTGGCGGGAGTGAAGCCGGCGGACTATGGGGGCTCCTCGAATATTGGGTGAACGTGCGGTTGACGCAACGCATGGTCAATCTTCTTCGAACCGACTTATTCGAAGGTCTTACCCGGCTCTCATTGACCACTGTCCAAGATCAGCGCATCGGCGACTCGATGTATCGCGTGCTCTACGACGCTCCGATGGTGCCGGACGTGGTCTATCAACTGACGCTTCGGCCATTGGCAATATTGATTGCCGCACTTATTCAGATTTATCTCATCGAATACACCTATGGGGATATTTCGCCAGAACTTGTCTGGCTTGCTTGGTCAGCTTTTCCGATTGCCATCGCGATTACCTTTCCGTTTTCAGGGTTGATACGTCGTACCAATCAAACGAAACGAGCGGCGGGATCGTCGACGACAAGCAGTATGGAAGAAAGCTTGGACAGCATCACTGCTGTGCAGAGTCTGGGGGGCATGGAACGTGAAAAAGAACGCTTCGCCGAACGAAGCGAAGAATCCTTTTTACGGGAACGTTACGCGATTGTGGTTTGGGCGATCGTTGTTGCATTGGGCGGTATCTTCTTGAGCTCTTTGTTGATTTATTGGGGTCGCGGCGTTGCCCACAACGTGATCGTCGGTCTTCTGACCCCAGGTGATTTCTTCGCGCTCATCGGAATTCTCGTGGCCATATTTTATGCAGCAGGAGAGCTTGGCGATACGTGGATATTTGTGCAGGAACCTGCGGCCGCCCTTAGACGCGTCTTTTTCTTCATAGACCAAGAGCGGGACGAGGATGCGCACGGTGAGGAAGAGATGGGGACTTTAAGTGATGGTGTTACTTTCGAAAACCTCAGTTACGAATACCCGGACGGATCCGCCGCGCTGAAAGAAATCGACCTCGAGTTGCCGACCAATTCCTTCGTGGCCATCGTTGGTCCAACTGGCGCGGGTAAAACGAGTCTTGCTTATATGATCCCGGCGTTGCTCAGGCCAACGCGCGGTCGAGTTCTTATCGATGGAATCGATGTCACACGCGTTCACTTAGATTCACTTAGGCGCCAAGTCACGTACGTGTTTCAAGAACATCTGTTGCTGTCGGAAAGTATTCGAGACAATCTGGGTATCGCCAATCCGGATGCCACGGAGAGTGAGTTACTAGACGCGTTGCAGACGGCGGGATGTATGGATTTTATTGCGTCGATGCCTCAGGGGATCGACACCGTGTTGGGCCGCTCAGGCGAAACGTTGTCAGTAGGACAGCAGCAGCGACTCAGTATCGCTCGAGGGTTGATCCGGAATTCACAGATTTTGATATTGGACGAGCCAACGGCGGCCCTTGACCCTGTGGCGGAAAATCGATTGGTTGAAGCGTTAACAGAGATTTCAAAAGACCGATTAGTGATTGTCATCGCTCACCGTCTTTCGACGATTCGTCGGGCTGATCGAATTGTCTTCATGGATCAGGGCAGGGTGCTCGAAGTGGGCAGCCACGACGCGTTGATGCGCGATAACGAGAGCCAATATCGACGTTACGCGATGTTGCAGGGCGTCGACTCTCCGGCGGAGCGATAAACGCGCGTGTATGATTCCGTCTGGGTATACGATCCGGTGGATCGATCAAGTAGAGGGGATTGAGACGCAAATTGATGGAGCGAGGCCTGAGGTCTTTGTGTACCAATTGTTGCCGGCGGATCGCGAACGAACCGCCGACGACAATCTTGGTAGGCGCGATTGGAATCGAACCAACGACCTCTGCCATGTCAAGGCAACGCTCTAACCAACTGAGCTACGCGCCTTTGCGTGCCCGCCTCTCGCGGCGGGTGGCAAACCCTAACACTGCGATTCGTAACGAATCAACGAAGTTAGACTGTTCCCCTATGCGGGCCACGTTTTATTCTTTGACGACAAGGACTTAAGGTTGTTTTGTCGTACATCGGGTCGTACACTCGGCGCGCTTTTTTGTCGGAAAAGTGAGCATCTTTTGATACTGTTTCGTCCGTGGGGAAGCTTGGACGAGAAGTTACATCGGCTAAGATCAACGTAAGGGTTTATATGGAGAGAATGTCCAATTAAAAAATCAGGAATTAACGCGCAGCGCGAACGCGCGGTATTGAACGAAGATATTCAGGGTACGCAGCTGCGATTGATCGGCGCCGACGGTAGTCAAGTCGGTATTGTGAGTAGGGTGGATGCACTCGATGAGGCGCAAAAAGCTGGGCTTGATCTGGTGTTGATTGCACCTGAGGCAGAGCCCCCGGTCGTGAAGGTAATGGATTATGGAAAGCACCTTTTCGACCTCAAGAAAGCGAAGGCCGCCCAAAGAAAGAAGCAGAAGCAAATACAAGTTAAGGAACAGAAGTTTCGGCCTGGAACAGAAGAGGCCGACTATCAGATAAAACTGCGCAACCTGATTCGTTTTTTAGAGGACGGTGACAAAGCGAAAGTCACGCTACGTTTTCGGGGGCGCGAAATGGCGCATCCTGAAATCGGAATGAAACTGATGGAGAGGGTCGAAGAAGACCTAGAGCCTATGGCTACAATCGAAGCTAGCCCAAAGTTTGAAGGCCGACAGGTGACGATGGTTTTGGCTCCTCGTAAAAAGAAAAAATAACAAGAAGATGTGGCGCGCTTGTTGTTAGCTCACAAGTCGCGCAAACGCGCTAACAGGAGTTTCGTTTGACGAGACTTGGAATGCGGTGAGATGTTAGGGAGCAGCTATGCCAAAAATGAAAACTAATCGAGGTGCGGCCAAGCGATTCCGACGAACCGCTAAAGGCTTCAAGCATAAGCGGACGGGTAAGAACCACTTTTTTACTTCGAAGCCGCAAAAACGGAAACGACAGCTGCGTGGATTCAATGAAGTATCCCCGGCTGATCGAAAAAGTGTGGATCGGATGCTGCCCGGTAAGGCCCGCTAGGAGACACCATGCCAAGAGTAAAGAGAGGTGTGGCTTCCAGAGCCCGCCGAAAGAAAATACTGCGACAAGCCAAAGGTTATTACGGGGCTCGAAGTCGTACGTACAAGGTCGCCAAGCAAGCGGTTATTAAAGCGGGACAATACGCTTACCGAGATCGGCGCCAGAAGAAACGACAATTCCGAGCACTGTGGATTATTCGGATCAACGCGGAAGCAAGAGGGCACGGACTTTCGTACAGTCGCTTCATTGCGGGTCTGAAAAAAGCTGATATCGAGGTCGACCGTAAAGTTCTGGCCGATTTGGCGTTACACGAGAAAGCTACGTTTGGCGTATTGGCAGATAAGGCAAAGGAAGCCCTTGCGGCGTAGACAGAGCTGGAAATTGCGGCTTATCCCGGGCGGCGTCCCGTAGCGCTTTTGCAGAGGGTTTGCACCATCACCGGTTCATCGGACAATCCTTATGGACTTAGATGAAATTCGAGCAGAAGCTCTTGCCCGCATAGAGGCAAGCGCAGAGGTCTCGTCGCTCGAAGAAAACCGCGTGCACTACCTCGGCAAAACCGGGGTGATAACGGCTCTCCTCCATGGGTTGGGTGATGTTGATCCGGAAGCTCGCCCTGCGGCCGGTGCTGGCATCAACGCCGCTAAACGCTCGATCCAGGAGGCGATCGACAAGCGTCGGATCGAACTTGACAACGAGCAAATACAGAGCGATCTCGTGAGTCAAGCCTTGGACGTGTCGTTACCCGGCCGGAAAGGGTATCGCGGCAGCCTTCACCCTGTGACTCAGGCGCTTGAGCGAATCGAAGAGATCTTTATTAGTGCCGGATACGACGTAGCGGATGGTCCCGAAATTGAGGACGATTATCATAATTTTGAAGCGCTCAACATGCCCTCGAACCATCCCGCGCGCGCGATGCACGACACCTTTTACCTAACGAACGGAATGGTTCTTCGCACCCACACTTCGCCGGTCCAAGTTCGCGTAATGGAAAACCAAAAGCCGCCTATCCGAGTCATCTGTCCGGGACGCGTCTATCGGCGTGACTCTGACCTGACGCACAGCCCGATGTTTCATCAGGTCGAAGGTTTGGTGGTCGATAAAGGGATCAATTTCGGGGACCTAAAAGGTACGGTCACTGAGTTTATTCATCGGTTCTTCGAGCAGGAATTGGACGTTAGGTTCCGGCCGTCGTACTTCCCATTCACAGAACCCTCTGCTGAGGTTGACGTTATGGGCGCTGATGGATGGCGCGAAGTTATGGGATGCGGAATGGTCCATCCAAACGTGTTGTCGATGTCGGGAATTGATCCTGATGAATATTCTGGCTTCGCGTTTGGTTTCGGCGGAGATCGCTTGGCAACGCTATTTTTTGATGTGCAGGATCTGAGAATGTTTTTTGACAACGATCTGCGCTTCCTGAAGCAATTTGCGTAAGCGGTCTGATGAAATTCTCCGAAAAATGGCTGCGGACATGGGTTGATCCGAAGATAGGAACGGACGAATTATGCGATCAACTCACTAGCGCGGGGCTTGAAGCTGACGCTGTAGAACCCTTGGCGGATGAGTTCACCGGCGTCGTCATCGGAGAAATACTGGAGCTCCACGCACACCCGAACGCGGATCGACTTTCGGTCTGTACGGTATTTGACGGATCAGAAAAATTCAGCGTGGTTTGCGGTGCTCCAAACGCCCGCGTGGGGCTTAAGACGGCGTTCGCGAGAGTTGGTTCCGAACTTTCCGACGGACTTGAGATAAAACGCACAAAACTTAGGGGAGTTCAATCATACGGGATGCTGTGCAGCGCGAAAGAATTGGGTATCAGTGATGACCATGATGGAATCATGGAGCTTTCGAATACCCTGTCTCCTGGTTTGGAATTACGCGAAGCGTTGGATTTGGATGAAGTTTCGATAGATCTGGATCTCACTCCAAATCGCGGGGATTGTTTTAGCGTTCGTGGCGTCGCTCGCGAAGTGGCCGTACTTAATCGGATGTCAATGAACGAGCCGGTCATCAGTGAAGTGCCTGCGTCCACGGAGACGATTTTCCCTGTCGAAGTCCATGCCCCCTCGGCTTGCCCGAAATATTTGGGTCGCGTCATTGAGGGAGTCGATATCTCTCAAGTGGCGCCCGCATGGATGGTCGAACGGCTGGAACGAAGTGGGCTCCGTTCGATTGATCCCGTGGTCGACGTAACCAACTATATTCTGCTCGAACTCGGCCAACCTTTACATGCTTTCGATTTGGCATCGTTAGAAGACCGCATTGTTGTTCGCATGGCCGAGGCGGGTGAGCAACTTACGCTGCTGGACGGTAACTCGATTGAGTTGGATGAAGAGAGCTTGGTCATAGCACATGGAACTGGGCCGCTCGCGATTGCAGGGGTGATGGGCGGTGTGAAGAGTGGAGTCACTGAGACCACCACCGATGTATTTCTTGAGTGCGCGTTTTTTTCGCCCGTGGCAATCATGGGGACAGGCCGTCGTTACGGCATTCAGACAGACGCTTCTCAGCGTTACGAACGGGGGGTGGACAGCGAGCTTCAGGGCGCGGCAATGGAACGTGCGACGGCATTGCTCATTGAGATTGCTGGTGGTAATCCAGGCCCCGTTATCGAGGTCGTTGACGAAACTTCGCTGCCACAAGCGAAGGAGCTAACGCTACGGAGCGCGAGGCTGGAACATCTACTGGGCGAGAGAATCGAAGGCGAAGAAGTATTCGGCATTCTGGACCGCCTTGAGCTGAGGCCAAAGGAAGTGCCTGAAGGTTGGGAAATAACAACACCAAGCCACCGCTTTGACATTTCGATCGAGGAGGACTTGGTCGAAGAGGTTTGTCGTATACATGGTTACGACGCTATACCGACTCGTACGACGCTCACGGCGATACCGTTAAAGCCGTCCCGACGTGACCGCATCAATCCAGCGGATCTCCGCAATCTTATGGTTCATTTGGGATACAACGAAGTAATCACTTATAGCTTCATCAGTCCCGAGCGGCACGATCTCTTCTCGCCAGATATTCAGCCCCTGGTAATCGAGAACCCAATGTCCAAGGAACAATCAGTCATGAGGACGAGCCTGATTCCTGGATTGATCGACGCGTTAGTTAGCAATGTCGCGAGGCAGAGTACTTCGATTCGAATGTTCGAATATGGACAATGTTTCAACGGTGACGTCGATCACCTAGAGCAAGGGTTTCGCATTGCCGCCGCGTTATGGGGACTAAAGGATCCCGAAAATTGGACGCAGCAGGCAAAGAACGTCGACTTTTTTGATATCAAAGGTGATATCGAGCGTCTTGCTGAAGCATGTGGTCGAAGGGTCAGGTTTGGTGCGTCGGCTCGGTCGGAGTTTCATCCAGGGCAAAGCGCAGATATTTATGTCGACGATAACGATGTCGGGACGGTGGGGCGGCTCAGTCCTCAACTCCAAAGAAAGCTTAACGTGGCCGGAGACGTATTTGTTTTCGAATGCGATGTCGAACCATTGTTGCTGAAGCGCCAACGTCGGCACAACGAAGTGTCCCGATACCCCAGTATTCGGAGGGATTTAGCCTTGGTCGTAAACCAAGCGGTCAGCAGCGAATCTGTCGAAAAATTGATACGAGAGACGGTAGGTGAGCTTCTCGTTGAGTTCAGGTTATTTGACGTCTATAAAGGCAAAGGCATTGATTCTATTGATAAAAGCCTAGCGGTAGGGTTAATCTTCCAAGATCCAGCGAAGACGCTGACAGATTCAGACGTCGGTGCTTTAGTGGAGAAAGCCGTTGTTGCCTTAGAGCAAGAAGTCGGAGCTCGGTTGCGATAACAAGTCCGACTATTGCTGTCGTTGCGAACGCATTAGTCTTCGAGGTGTTGACACGGGGATTCGGCGACCTGGGAAGGCCGGAGAGAAGCTGATGGGTGCCTTAACGAAAGCACAGATGGCGGATCGTTTATTCGAGGAACTTGGTTTGAATAAACGCGAAGCAAAAGAGATAGTCGAACTATTCTTCGACCAGATTCTGATGGTTTTGGAGCGGAACGAGCAGGTAAAGATCTCCGGATTCGGGAATTTTGATCTCCGTGATAAGCGAGAGCGACCAGGCCGTAACCCGAAGACCGGTGAAGAAATTCCTATTACTGCGCGCCGTGTCGTTACGTTTCACCCAGGACAGAAATTGAAAGCTCGAGTTGAGGCTTATGCCGGACCAGAGTCAGACTAGCGATCTCCCGCCGATTCCGGGAAAGCGATATTTCACCATCGGCGAAGTGAGTCGTTTGTGTGATGTTAAACCCCATGTGTTGCGATATTGGGAACAGGAATTCTCACAGCTTAAGCCGGTAAAACGTCGTGGTAATCGAAGGTACTACCAACGGCAAGACGTCTTGACGATTCGCCAGATCCGGTCGCTGCTATATGATCACGGATTTACGATTGGCGGTGCGCGCCAACGTCTTTCGAGCGACGATGCAAAAGAGGACCAAACTCAGTTTCGTTTGTTAGTGAAGCAGATGATCTCTGAGTTGGAAGATGTACTCCAGAATTTGAAGTCATGAATACCTGGTCGATTCTTTTAGCCCTTCGCACGAGTTAATTGAGAATTGATGGCCTTGGCGCTTCACCTATCCAGGTGGGTGAGCCATAAGCCAGGATTTTCGAATCCCTTTGATTGTGGTGCTGGTCCAGCTGCGTGGCACCCGGTAACACAATTTTCGAGGTGTATAATCGTTTGAACGGGGCGTAGCGCAGTCTGGTAGCGCACTTGACTGGGGGTCAAGTGGTCGCAAGTTCAAATCTTGCCGTCCCGACCAATCAACTAATTGCGACGGCTTGTGTATAGCTATAGTTGGAACGTGAAAAAGTTTTTTGCTGTTGCTACTGCGATCTTGTTGCTAAGTTCTTGCGGTCTTGTAAAAGCCATCGACTATTCTTTTTATGTTCCCGACCATGGTGAATACGAAATTCACGGGAGTTGTTTTGGGATTGAAGATCAACCTAACCAACGGTTGTTGATTACCGACTGTGGTGGATACATTAATGTTTTGGTGTCGACACTCTCGCTGGGTTTGTTGCGTTCTTCTGAACGAACTTCAACAATCTATAAGAACGCAACCAAGGAATACCTCGGCATTAAGTACGCAGAATGTGAAATTACAAAATCGCTTGATTTAGGCGGACGGATGTTCGAGTTCTTCTACAGCTGCCCAAGCCGAAAAAAGTCAGTTCAAACGCACGAGGCTCGGGCTGTTAGGTGATGGCAAGCGAAATCTCAAATGGCAGACGCTAAGCTAGCAACCTTCATTGAGGCCGCAATGCTTGCAGGCGCGAGCAGAGCCGAATTAGAGCAAGCTCTCGTTGAAGCTGAGTGGTCTAGGGAGCAGATTGCCGACGGACTAAGATCGATTGCTGACGTGGACTTCATAATTCCCGTGCCTACGCCGAAACCACAATTACTGGCCCGCGACGCGTTTCTCTACCTTATTACGTTTGGAGCGCTTTACGTGAGTGGATTCCACTTTGGTGCGCTACTGTTCCAGTTCATCAACTTAGCCTTTCCCGATAAGCTCGGTCAGTCAGAACTGATGACTCTGGATTTTATGCGCGTCGCAACAGCCGCGCTTATCGTCGCTTACCCGTTGTTTATTTCGGTTAGCTACTACAATAATCGGAGTCTTGTCTTGAACCCTGTACAACGTACATCGTCAGTACGGCGTTGGTTGACATATATCACGTTATTTGTCGCTGCCTGCGTGATTACTGGTGACGTTATCGTCCTGATATATACCTTACTGTCCGGCGGTCTTTCGATTCGGTTCCTATTAAAAATAGTGGTGGTAGGCCTTATTGCGGGCACGATCTTTGGGTACTACGCGTGGTCCATCAGGGCGGACGATAGGGCGCTTGCCCGATGAACGTTAACGGTTTTGCGTTTTGGACCTCCTCCTGTGCAGTTACCTTGGTCCTGATTGCTAGCTTCGTGATCTCGGGTTCACCTGGTGAACAGCGCTTGGTGCGTTTAGACGAGCTTCGGGTTGCGCACTTGGTTCAACTCACTGAGGCTTTCGATGATTATTGGGAAGTTCGAGACGAACTGCCCGTAAAGATGAGTGAGCTGCTGGATGGTCGCCGACTTTCCCGTATGCCTTCCGATCCAGAGACCGGGTTGGCCTATGAATACGAACAATTGGATCCGACTAGTTATCAACTTTGCGCAACCTTTGACCGGCCATCAGCGTCGCAGTTAGCTGTTGATTTTTGGATTCACGATGCTGGACGTGGCTGCTTTTCCTTCACTCACTCGGACCTAGAAAATGATTGAACTCTCTTTTTTTCGGGATATAGCTTGCACAGTCTTTTACTCCACAATCGGTAAGGTTTCGAGTTTGCTACTGGCTGATAATGAGCCGCCCGAAGTTGCATCACAGTTTAGGGGGCAGAGGCGTAGGTTCTTAGGTCTCGAAAAGTTCGGCTAAGCGTGGGCCGCATCGTGGAAAGCGTAGAGCCGGTTCTGACCGTGAAATCTGTCTATCGATCGGTGGACTGGTACTGCAACTTTCTCGGGTTTACGGCGGACTTCTTGAATGAGGAATCCGGTGAAGAGAACTCTCTAAATTACGCTGTGTTGAGGAACGGGAACGCCGGTATACACCTCGGTTTAGAACGCGATATGGGGGTTTTGGCGGGAAACGGAGGATGTAATTTCGTTACACGGCAATTTGACGAGATGCATAACAGGGCTGTGAACGCGAATGCCAAGTTTCATGTAGATCTCGGCGAGATTCCCTCGGGTGCAAGGAGTTTCGGTATAAGAGATCCCGATGGGAACATACTGACGTTCGTTGAGGCACGTTGAGGGTGTCGATTGCCGAACAAACGACTTTGACATTGCTGGTGTCAGCGACACCTATTTACTTGTCCTAACCGAAGCACCCCATTTTGCCGTTGACCGATAAATCCCGTCTCTTAATCACCTTGGTGGGATTTGGTCTGGCGCTACTTATCGCTCATCCAGCTTTTGCATTATTACTCGGTGCGGTTATCAGTGTCGTATTTGTTCCGAAGTTGCCGAAGATTACGAAGCAGGGAGGTAAATTTCTACTCCAGGGTGCGATTGTTTCCCTCGGTTTGACTATGAATGTCCAGACTCTATGGAGCGTTAGCCAAGATTATTCCTTACTGATCGTTGGTTATGTTTTCTCAACACTTTGTGTGGGATTACTGCTTGGGCGATTTCTCCGTACCGATGCCGATCAAGCCCGGCTACTTGTTTCTGGAACTGCGATTTGTGGCGCGACGGCAATCGCAACACTTGGCCCGGTTATTCGAGCCCGGTCAGAATCCGTGGCAGTGTGCCTCGCCATCGTGTTTCTACTTAATGCGATCGCAATCCTCGTGTTGCCACAGATCGGTGGTTACTTCGGGCTTTCGCAGACGCAGTTCGGAGTGTGGGTCGCTCTAGCCATTCACGACACAAGTTCCGTGGTCGGTGCAGCCGCAATCTATGGTGACGAGGCGTTGCAAGTCGCAACGACGGTTAAGTTAGTGCGCACGCTGTGGTTGATCCCATTGATACTCGCTGCAGGGATCTTAATGAACCGTCGTGAGACGAAGACGAGGTTGCCAGGGTTTATTCTTCTATTTGTGCTGTTCTCAATCATTGGCAGCATGTCGAACATGCCGGTGGAGTGGCTCGCGGGAATAAAGATGTTGAGTCGAATGATGTTGGTTGCGGCTCTATTCTTCATGGGATTAGAGATCACAAGACAGGCGCTTAGGAAAGTGAACGGTCGCGCTGTTTGGTTAGGGGTCTGTCTTTGGTTGATTGTACTACCCACGACATTCTGGGCCGTTAAGCTCTGGTAGCGCCATCTGCCGAGGCTTATATAGTTATATCGAATAAGTATTTCCTACTTTAAGCACTCCGAAGTACGGTTTGCGACATGGTTGTTAGAGCTACCAAGGTCGATTGGTTGAGCGTGGGAAGTACCCTCATCGTTGGGGTTTTCTTTGTCGCGGCTATCTTTTTCTAACGACTTTTCTGTTCATTCCCCGCGCTGTATGTTTGTGTGACGCCGAAATGCAGGGCCTGGCAAGGACAAGTCCTGTGTGCCACGATGGGGCGTTCTAAACCGAGAGTGAGCGTATGAGCCGGGTCAAGGTCGGTGCAGATCGAGTTATGGCGGATACAGAGGCGGTTTCGTCAGCCTATGTGCCGCCCTTTGAACT
The DNA here is from genome assembly GCA_022448085.1 of Pseudomonadales bacterium. Taxonomy (GTDB): domain Bacteria; phylum Pseudomonadota; class Gammaproteobacteria; order Pseudomonadales; family Azotimanducaceae; genus UBA11889. Next base: position 25,955 of record JAKUTH010000028.1, read on the forward strand.
TACGAAGGGACAGTCGCCGCCGTTTGCAGCGAACGAGGGATTGTCCTACATGTCGTTTGATCAGGACGGGGATGCAGGCACCGCAGCAGCAACGGAAGCCGCGCTCAGCCAGATTACCGAAGGGGAAGGGCAGGTCGTTATCGACACGCTTGACGATGCACCTCCGGGTCCCATCGAAACTAAATGGGGTGTAGGATTTCGGGATTATTCCGAGTGCTTGGAATATATTCGAGCGAACAACATCGAAGCCCCGGATGGCGGATTAGCTCTTCCTTTGCGGTACACGGTCCACGAGCAACCGTCTTATTCCATCGTCTCGTCGAACGCACTGTGGCGAGATCCGGAGCGCGAGGCTGATGCGAAAGCACTACGAAAGAACGAACGAGATCACGGGCGGCGCTGTCTCTATTTTCCACAGATTTTGCGAGATGCACGACGCATGGAGGAATACCACCCAGGTCTTTCTCCCAACAGTCCAGAGTGCATGGACAAGCTTGGTGTTTCCTTGGCCTACTGTAAGTCCAAGTGCGAGAACTTCTACGACGCAGCGGAGGTGGAGCGCGTGTTCTACCCAGAGATCGAGAAGCTTCTCTTAGAATTTTTCCCGGAAGCGACAGACGCACTCGTTTACAACCACGATGTGTTTGACAAGGACTACGAGGGTGATCGCACCGAGGACCAGGACAAAAAGATCCCTGGCGTAAACGCCGGGTACGCCAATCTCGTGCACAACGACCTGAACGACAACAGCGGACGCGTGCGCTGTCGTGAGCTGCTCACGAGAAACTTGCGGAACTTCGGGCGCGAGCAGCACTACACGGAGGAACAGGCCGATCAGAAGATGTCACGACGGTTCATGTCGATTAATCTCGCCAAACCGATGGAGACGGTGCGCCAGAATCCCTTCGTGCTCTGTGCGTGGCCTTCTTTCGCGGATCAACCGTACATCACCAATTATCGTGTCTACGACGACCGTGTTGGTGAGACCACACGCTTCACCTATCGGCCCGATCACGATTGGTACTGGTTTCCCGAGCAGAAGTCCACCGAGGTATCCATGCTCAAGTGTTACGACTCCGTCACCGACGGTTCCGTGTCGCGCTGGTCTTTTCATACGGCTTGCGTGGACCCAACCGCGTCCGACGACGCACCATGCCGCAGGAACGTCGTGGTCCGATCGTATGTCTTCTTTTAAGAGGAGATACCGTCACTAGCCGGTAGTTCCGCCTACAGCGGTACGCGGTAGGATCAACCTCGCGAATGGGTGCAACGTCGGATGCGCTCGAAACCCTTCGTAGAACAAGAAAAGTCCAGCGCCAAGTTGAGTTTCGCGCCACAACGTTTCGTTGACCTGCATTTGATCATGGTTTCCAGGTTGTGCGGTCATGGCCTCCAGATAAAAAACCTTCGCATCCTCAATCGCCTGCTTGAACCAATGCAGCTCGTCGATTGGGAGACGATTTAGGTCCAGATACTCGCCCAATTTACGGAGGTTTTCTTCGATTGATAAGTTCGATACACATGCAAGCGTGCGTCCTCCGCGACGCCTCCTACCCAGTTCATACCAGGGTTTCAGGGATGAAAGTTCACCCGAGAGACGAGACTGCCAGTTACTGTTGTTATCGGTTTTGGGAAATGAGACTGGACAAGCCGGTACGGTCTCACGACTCACTTCGGGTGCATTAACGGGATAGTCTTCTAATATTGGTCCTCGACCACGCTCGAGTAAATTCAATGCCGCAGCAATGACGCGGTGTTGGAATTGGGCGTCGTTAGGAACGCCTAACGGGCGGCCCAGCGAGAAGCTGACCCAAAGCGACCGCGGCGGTCGCATACTTTCGGCATTTTCCCGCACTAGACTAATACCGGTGGTCATGAGGCCCGCCCGCTCAAGGTAATAGCTAATTGCGCACACGGCGCGCGTGCAGTTGGGTCATACGGGTGTCAGGAAGACAGCGTCTATTTGATCTTGTTTCAGCAGGTGGGCGACCTGATCGGTGCTTTGCTCATAGGCTTCAGGCATAAGACCAGCACCCATAAAACTGTAATGAACGCTCGCCAACGAGCCGATGGTGCCGACATTTGCTAGTTCTTTGAATCGATCGATGGGAAAAACCAGGTTGACGTCTTCCACAAATCCGATGCGATCAAAGTTGGCGGAACTGTGCGACATGATGAGATTGCTGGAGTCTTCCTCACCTGGAATAGGGCGGAAGCTCGCATCGGTAAAGTCGAAGGATTCGTCGTCTTGGAAATGTATGCCAGCCGTGGTGATTAGTGCGACTCGCATTTCTTTCAGCGGCTTTGCGTGTTTCGTCCAACAATGTGGGCCCAAAGGCGGAAGATTTTTGCCCAAGAGGTGCTCACGTTCATAGTCGGGTAGGTCTGTTGCGCGGACCAAGGTAGTCTCGAATTACGGCTTAAAGATTGTCGCGATAGTCGGCCTCGATGCGTTGGTCGATCGATTGGGCGATATCAGGTCCTACGGTCTTTCGAGCAGCAAAGATTTCACCGAACGAGACGCGGTAGTTTTCTTGCCACGTATTGCTGTCCCACAACTTGGATCTCAACATGGCCTTTCCGCAGTGAAAAAAGCACTCGTCGACAAAGACTCGGATGGCGAGCGTCGCAGGTTTGTCGCGTGCTGCTAGTTGTTGCAAAAGATCTGGCTCACACGAAAGTTCCGCATGGCCATTGATTCGGAGTGTCTCCCGGGTATTCGGGACAATAAACAAAATGCCGACATTTGGATTCGACAGTATGTTCTGGTGACCGTACGCGAGCTTATTGCCGGGTCGATCAGGAATTAACAGCGTGCGTTCGCCCAATACTTCAACAAATCCCGGGGCGTCTCCTTTGGGCGAAGCATCCATACGTCCGACTTCGTCCGCCGTCGACAACACGATGAAAGGACTCTTCTCGATGAATTCCCGTGCGAATTGATCCACGTGGTCCATGTTCTTTTCATGAAGCCCCGGGATCTCTTCCCCAATTACCTCGCGTAACTCCGCCATGCTTTGTATGGTATTACTGGTCAAAACACCCTCCTCAATGCGTCTCTAACTGTATGACGGCCGTGAGTATACGCGACTATTAGGGCGGCCCCGTGTCCTCAACGGCGATCACCACGATTCTTGACTTGTTGCCGTTGGCAAGTAATTGGTCGATCGACTTTGTAAACCCTACTGCGTATTACATAAGTTCGGTGTTCGGCTTTTGGGTTCCTTTGGCGCAGGCCATCGTGTTCGGGTTCACCTTCGCGACCTTGCTCATCTTGGTGTTGACGCTAGCGATGCTGGCGCTGCCCCATCAACTATGTACCATGTCTACCAGCCTTCTAAAAAAGACCTCGGCGACGGGTATACAAGCGGAGTCGCAGTATTCACTGGCCAGCAGAGGTTTGGTTATTTAACGAAAATAAGGTGCGTGCTGTTGTGAAGCGTTTTCTGAGCAAGTTGATCGAACTATCCAACTCCACCCACACCGATATTGCGACGGAAGAGTTACAGAACGTTCTTGACCGATCGACCGAGAGCGGCCGTTTGAGAGGTGTCGTTGCACTCGTCGCTGATCACAAAGGAATTCGCTTCCAACACGCATCAGGCGAGGCACGCGCTGGCGTATCGATGAAACCGGACATGCTTTTCAATATTGCGTCCATGACTAAACTAGTGACGACCATCGCAGTTCTGCAGCAGGTTGAAGCCGGAGATCTCGATTTGGATATCCCCGTCGACCGTTATCTACCTGAACTGCGATCTATTCAGGTTCTGGAGGGATTTGCGGACGATGGTTCGCCACGCCTTCGTCCGGCACGGTCGGTCCCGACAACGCGTGAGCTTCTGACCCACACGTCCGGCTATGTCTACGAGGTTTGGAATGCCAACGCGTTCGAAGCGTTACAGCGTGGTTTAGTCGCGTCGTTGTTTGCGGGTAGACCGGCGCTCGATGCTCCGCTTGCATTCGACCCCGGCGAACGCTGGGAATACGGTATAGGTATTGATTGGGCCGGGTTGCTCTTAGAAGCGATTAGTGCAGAAAACCTGATGGGGTACTTCGGTTCGCACATCTTTGGTCCGCTCGAGATGATCGATCCGGCGTTTGAGATTCCGGAAGCCACAATGGATCGTGCCGTGACGCGGTTCGGACGCGGACCGACTGGGTTAACGGAGCTACCTGAACAAGCCGTACCTAGCCGTTATGAATCAACGCGTTTTTACAATGGCGGCGGCGGACTGAGCTCGACCGTTAAGGATTACAGTCGATTGCTCAGGGCGTTATTAAATGGTGGAGAACTGGATGGTCAACGCGTCCTGAGTCGGTCGATGGTGGATCAAATGTTTACCAATCAGATTGGCGTACTTGATGCCGGTGTTGCCGATACGCAGATGCCCAATATGAGTAATCCGATCGACATGGCTTTCGGTGCGTCGGGCCGCTGGGGGCTGGGCTGTTTACTTCATCCGGATGGAACACCGAATGGAAGGAAGCCCGGCAGCGCCTCTTGGGGAGGAATTTTTAATTCGTACTTTTGGATTGATCGAACGAGCGATATCTGCGTCGTTCTCGCGACCCAGATTCTTCCTTTCTACGATCATGAGACGATTTCGGTATTGCAAGAGTTTGAGCGTGTTCTATACGACGTAACGGAGGACCACTCGCATTAAGCGGGTCCTGGGTGGCGATCGAGGGGCTCGAAAAAACTTATAGATACACCACGAGTGTTTCGTTCGCGGCCATCTTTCTCCGGCTGGTTGAGTACTACGCGCCTAAACTAGAGCTGGGAGACTCGTGCTTAAGCCGAGGAATTCTGTAAGGCCTTGTGTCACGCCATCGCAACGCTGGCGTTGGCAATTAAGACGATGGTGCCGTCTTCCTTTTCGATCCAAGCAAAGACGGCTTCACGGGATGGATCTTCGTCGATGGGACCCATCGCAATCCCTTGAATGGATATAACGTCATCTGGCCAACAAGGGTTAGTGAACTTTACGTCGAGTTTTCCCGTACTGAACCAACGATCGCCATAGTTGGTTTCCAGAAGATGGCCAATATATGCCATCGTCATTCGACCACCTACCACCACTTCCTGAAAACCTAACTCGAGCGATGCTTGCTTATCGGTGTGGTAGCTCTTGCTCCCGTGAAAATACTGTCCACACATTTCCAACGTAATCGTCTTTTCAAGACCCTCAAGAGGTTTTCCATCGGGCACGATAAATTTTCGTGCGCCTTGCTTCTCGCTGGGTTCGCGAAACTCTACTTGGTCGACCGGTTCGTCCAGAAGGAAGGATTGGTGATGATTTGTCGTCAGTACGTCGTCTCCCGCGGCGTCTTTCATCGTGATCGCCGTATTGACCAGTGTACGATTTCGCTTTTTGTAGATGTCCTCAATATAGGCTTGCGTTTCGTAGTGCGCGCCCGCTTGCATTGGTTTGCAGAAGCTCCATTCCTGTCGCATCCATAGGTGGCCACGTAGTTGGCTGAATGCCGACTCGCCAAAGTAGTTGTCCGCATCCGTGGCGATCATGGTAGGTACGGGGGCGGCCCCGGTATCGAAACGAGATCGTTCTAAATCAAGACCTTCGAAGTAGTCGTTTAGTAACGCGTTGGTAACCGTGAATTGCTTATTTGGCAGTTGTTTCCCGACGCTAGGTTCGGGTCGGGTTGCATCGCTCATGCCATTCTCCTCTGTCGTCGTAGTTGATACGGTACCACGCTGAATACCCCATCCGTCGAGAAATCGAAGCCAAGCACGTAGAAGAATACAATGGCGAGGAAGAACGCACCACCAGCGAATCGTCGAGCTTCGCCAGAACTGGACAAGGGTTGTGAGACTACGGTCTACGGTATCGTCGATGAAGCTTGTTGTAGAGGTACTATGTTGGGTTACGTTCGCATCCATCCAACGGACTTAGTCCATCGCATTAGCCGCCCATGCCAATCAAAGCTTTCTCCCTAATACTTGGCTTGTCCTTATTTCTTGAAGCTTGCCATAACGTGGACAGCAATCTCTCGGATCATGGATTCGACGACATCACGCTGGAGACACGGCTAAATTTCCAACACACGTCCGGTGTCGAGGGACGTTACCTATTACCTGAAATTATGGGATCGGGCGGTGCACTTTTTGACTACGACAACGATGGCGATCTTGATATCTATCTCGTCAACGGCGGTACGCGAGCTGCTAACCAAAGCGATTCGGTAAACAAACTCTTCCAACGAAATGCGGATGGCTCGTATCAAGAAGTCAGTAAAACCGCCGGGCTCGATGACCCGGGTTTTGGCATGGGTAGTGCGTTGGGCGACTTCGATAACGATGGAGATCTCGACATTTACGTTTCAAACGTCGATGACGATCGACTCTACCTTAACAACGGCGACGCGTCATTTTCCGATATCTCGGAAGAGGCGGGAATTCAAGGTCACGGTTGGTCGAGTTCAGCAGTCTTTTGCGATATCGATGACGACGGATTTCTCGACCTCTACGTTGCGACCTACGTGACACAAGAACCGCTGCAAGCGTGCTCCGACGAGACCGGTGATATCGATTACTGCGCGCCAAACGCCTTTCGTGGCGAATCGGATCGACTCTACCAAAACAACGGAGACGGAACGTTTACGTATATAGGAAGAAAATCGGGGATTTCGCAAAGAAACAACAATGCCCTCGGCGTCGTTTGCTTTGACTTCAATGGAGATCACCGAGACGACTTCTTTGTCGCCAACGATGGTGAACGCAATTACCTTTGGATCAACAAGGGCGATGGAACATTCGACGAGCGTGCCGTTGCATACGGCGCGGCGGTCAATCTTTTTGGCGACACTGAAGCAAGCATGGGCATTGCCCTTGGCGACGTAAATGCCGACCAACGATTGGACCTGCTGTTAACCCACTTGGACGAAGAGACGAATACGCTGTACCTCAGTACAGGTGACCGCGTATTGACCGATGCGACAATCCAATCCGGTCTTGGTGTTCCGAGCATCCCAGAGACTGGTTTTGGGATTTCCTTGTTTGATGCTGATCAAGATGGGGCGCTCGACGTCGCGAT
>JAKUTH010000029.1 GCA_022448085.1 Pseudomonadales bacterium
CCCATTTGTGGGACATGTATCACAGACTTTTGCATATCCCAGGCGTTTGTGGGACACCGCTCTGCGCAGAGTCCACAGTGAAGACAGACGTCTTCATCTTTAACCATGACCCGGCCCGTTTCGAGATGTCCCGACACATAGAGATCTTGCTCGAGATTTGTTGCGGGAGCCATGAGCGCTGGTCGCATCGAACTTTCCTCGGCATTGTCGGTGAAGCTAATGCAGTCCATCGGGCATATATCCACACAAGCATCGCACTCGATGCAAAGCTGGTCGGTGAACACGGTTTGCACATCGCAATTTAGGCAACGTTGTGCCTCGTCGAATCCGAGTTTTTCGTCGAAACCTAACTCGACCTCCACCTTTATGTTCTTCAAAGAGGCTTCTTTATGGGCGTGTGGAACAATGTGACGGATCGATGGGTCGTGTTCGGCATCGTAACTCCATTCGTGGATCCCCATTTTTTGGCTGAGCAGGTTAACGCCCTCCGGTGGGCGCTCCTCTTTAACGTTTTTTCCCTGACAAAACAGGTGCATGGAGATCGCGGCTTTGTGTGCGTGAGCGGATGCCCAGATGATGTTCTCGGGACCCAAGGCCGAGTCACCTCCGAAAAATATTTCGGGATTGGTCGATTGAAGCGTGTCCTCGTCGAGTATGGGGCAATCCCACTTGTCGAATTCAATGCCGATGTCACGCTCAATCCAGGGGCAGTGGTTCTCTTGCCCAATCGCCATGAGGATATGGTCGGCCTCTATAAAGACATCGGGTTCGTCACTGGGGACGTACTTCAGACGGCCGTTCTCTTCGACTGGCGTGACACATTCAAACAATACGCCCTTCAATTTGCCGTTTTCATGAATAAACTCTTTCGGAGGCCTGTTGTTAATGATCGGGATGTCTTCGTTTATCGCTTCCTCTTTTTCCCAATCGCTGGCTTTCATCACCTCGAACGCGCTGCGGACAACGACGGTTACCGATTCCGCGCCTAATCGAGTCGACGTTCGGCAACAGTCCATCGCCGTGTTACCGCCTCCCATGACGATAACTTTTCCTGAAATACTTGTCGTATGACCGAACGCGACGCTCGATAACCAATCGATGCCAATAGAGATGTGCTCGTCAACCTCGGTTCGACCAGGTATGTCTAAATCGCGTCCCCGGGGTGCGCCAGTACCGACAAAATAAGCGTCATAATTCATGTCGAGCATGGCTTGCATACTTGTTATCTCGTAATCGAAGTGGGTGTTTACTCCCATGTTAAGAATGAGATCCACTTCTTCGTCTAAAACGTCGGCCGGTAGTCTGAAAGCGGGTATCTGACTACGCATCATTCCGCCGCCGGCCGAATCCTGATCAAACATGTCGATCTCGTACCCAAACGGTAGCATGTCTCGGGCTACAGCCAGGGACGCAGGGCCTGCTCCAAGCAGCGCGATCTTTTTGCCGTTTTTCTCTACCGGCACCCTTGGAAGGAACGCAGTTATGTCACCTTTGTGATCTGCTGCAACTCGTTTTAGGCGGCATATTGCGACAGGTTTTTCCTCTGTCCTAACACGTCGACATGCTGGTTCGCAGGGCCGGTCGCACGTTCTTCCTAGTATCCCTGGGAAGACGTTCGAATCCCAATTGATCATGTAAGCTTCGGTATAGCGTTGCTGGGCGATGAGCCTGATGTATTCGGGTACCGGGGTATGAGAGGGACAGGCCCACTGACAGTCGACTACCTTGTGGAAGTAGTTGGGATCCAGAATGTTGGTTGCTTTCATTCGAATACAGGCTGCGCGGAATATGCAACCGCAAAGGAAGGTTAGAATTCCCTCTTCAAAACGCGGACTTTAGTCTTTCTTTTGGTTTGCTACCAGAAGAATCGAATGTAATCGCTGAGAACTTAGATATCACTCGAAGTTATATCGATGGAACTAGAGAACCTCATCAAACAAGTGCGAGTACCGGCGCGTCACCTGGTTCATAACTGGCAGGGAGACGGTGGCTGTGCTGACTCGTGTTTATTGGCGCGACTAATGTCTAACTCGGATCAGTTTTTCGTTTATGTGGCCTCAGGATCGGAAGAAGTTGAACGAGTGGCGAATGAGCTTCGGTTCTTCGGCCTACCAGAATCAGATGTTCTTACTTTTCCTGAGTGGGAAACGCTACCTTACGATGCTTTCTCCCCCCACGATGATCTGATATCGGAACGGCTTTCGACCTCCTTTGAACTACTTCGTGCAAATAAGGGCGTGTTAGTGGTTTCAGTACGTAGTCTGTTGCAGTGCATGCCACCTAGTCGGTTCGTTCGATCGCAATCGTTTCTCTTTAAATCTGGGCAGCGCTTTGACATCCAGCTAGAGCGTCAACGATTGATACAAACGGGCTACCGGCATGTGGAACTGGTGATGGAGCGTGGCGAATTTGCGGTTCGTGGATCGATTATGGATATCTTTCCTATGGGTAGTGATCGACCGATCCGTGTCGATCTCGATGACGATTTGATCGACGGGATCCGAAAATTTGATCCTGACTCGCAACGAACCATCGCGAGACTCGACGTCGTCAGATTGTTGCCGGCTAAAGAGTTTCCACTTGATCAGAGCGCTATTGCTCGCTTTCGAGAAAAGTGGCACGACGTTTTCGATGTGGATGTTCGCCACTGCCCGATATACCAAGAGGTCAACGACGGGGTCGCGGCACAAGGGCTTGAGTACTACTTGCCTCTTTTTTTCGAGAGTACAGAAACCCTATTTGATTACCTCCCTGAGGATTGTGCATTCGTGGTTTCTGATAAAGCCGAAGAATCGGCAAAGCATTTTTGGAAAGAACTAGATGCCCGCTATGAGAGCCTACGCCACGACATAGAGCGACCCATACTTCCTCCCGAAAGGCTCTTTCAACAGTGGTTGGCTGTGTCAAAACTACTGAAACAGCATGGCGTAATTCAACTAGATCCCGGCCATAAGAAAAAACGGCATGTGGTTGGACTTGGTACGCTTTCACGGCCCAATGTTCGTGCGGAATTAACGCGTAGCGATCCCGGCACGGCTCTGCGTCGATACTTAGAGACTACTTCCAGCCGCGTGTTGTTCACGGCCGAATCAGCAGGTCGTCTCGCGCATCTGGACGAGTTTTTACGTCGTAGCGCGATTGTCGCGATCGAAACCCAAGATTTCTCTCATTGGTTGGATGCTGGGACTTCCCCTGGGCTCGTGATCGCGCCGATTGATCGTGGTTTTGCGTTTGATGACGTCGTCGTGATTAGTGAAGCTCAAATATTTGATCGCGAGTTCGAAGGTCGGAGTAAGAATTCGCGGCGTGCCATTGATCCCGAATTGGTTATAAGAAACCTGACGGAACTAAGCCTCGGCGCTCCTGTGGTTCACGTTGAACACGGGATCGGGAGATACAAAGGCTTAGAGATATTGGTTATTGACGGACATCCGGCGGAGTTCTTGACGTTGGAGTATGCCGAGAGCGCACGGTTATATGTACCTGTCGCGTCGCTAGACTTAATTTCACGATATGCGGGGGCGGACCACGAATCTGCTCCGCTTCATACGCTTGGTACCGATAAATGGACGAAGGAGAAGCAGCGGGCTGCAGAGAAAGTCCGTGACGTTGCGGCAGAGCTGCTTGATGTATATGCGCGTCGCGAAATTGCCGAGGGTTTCGCGTTTCCGCGACCGGATGCGGACTACGAGAGGTTTTGCGATGAGTTTCCTTTTGAACTGACATTGGATCAACGAAATGCTGTTGACGCAATGATTGAAGATCTAACCCGAGTTCGTTCGGCGGACCGTCTAATTTGTGGTGACGTTGGATTTGGCAAGACCGAAGTCGCCATGAGGGCTGCGTACATTGCATCTCAAGCTGGCAAACAAGTCGCCGTATTAGTTCCCACGACCCTCTTAGCGCAACAACACTACGAGACTTTTTGCGATCGATTTTCTCAATGGCCACATCAAATCGAAGTCGTTTCACGAATGCGCCGGGATGGAGACGTAAAACGCCTTAAGGAAAAACTATCCGGTGGGACCGTAGATATCATCATTGGGACACATCGATTGTTGACGTCGGGTTTTGACTTCAAAGATCTTGGGTTAATCATTATCGACGAGGAGCATAGATTCGGGGTTCGACAGAAAGAACGCCTGAAAAGTGTGCGCGAGTCGGCGGACGTCCTGGCGCTGACGGCGACACCGATCCCGCGCACCCTGAATATGGCCATTAGTGGTATGCGTGACCTATCCATCATCGCAACGCCGCCGGCCAAACGATTAGCTATCAAGACGTTTGTGATAAGAAAGAGCCTCCCGCTCATACGCGAGGCCATAGAACGCGAACTCTCACGTGGCGGACAGGTTTTCTATTTACACAACGACGTTAGAACAATCGAACAAGCAGCCGAAGAACTGTCCAAGCTATACCCCGGAGCACGCATTGCAGTGGCTCATGGACAAATGCCGAAGCGTCGCCTTGAAAAGGCGATGGCGGACTTTTATCACCGCAGATGTAACCTTCTCGTCTGCAGTACGATCATTGAGAACGGCATTGACGTTCCTAATGCGAACACGATCGTGATTGAGCGCGCAGACAAATTTGGCTTGGCGCAGTTGCATCAGCTCCGGGGACGCGTGGGTCGATCCACTAGGCAAGCATACGCATACCTGTTAACCCCGCATCCGAAGGCCGTGTCACGTGATGCGAGAAAAAGGCTCGACGCGATCGAAGCTTCCGGAGAGCTGGGAATTGGCTTCACGTTGTCGACGTACGACCTGGAAATTCGAGGTGCGGGCGAGTTATTAGGTGATGACCAATCAGGCCAGATTGAGACCGTCGGTTACACAATGTACATGGAGATGTTGGAGCGGGCTGTGGCGGCTATTCGAGCGGGGAAAATCCCCCATTTGGATGTACCTCTCCCAGACGTCCACGAGGTGAATTTACATTCACTTGCTCTCATACCGGAAGAGTATGTTCGAGATGTTGATATGCGCTTGATTCTCTATAAACGCATTGCGGGTGCAGTTACCGATAGCGAGCTAAATGAGTTGAAGATTGAAATGGTGGATCGATTTGGCAATATGCCGGTTGCGGTAGCGAACCTGTTTCTCTCAACGCAAATAAAGCTTTCTGCCCTAGCGCTCGGCATCAAACGGATTGATTTAGGACCTGCCAAAGGTCGTGTTGAATTCGCAAACAACACGGTCGTCGATCCTCATGCGCTTATAAAACTCGTGCGGGAATCGCCAGAAACTTATGAGTTGATTGATGGTAATCGGTTGAAGATAAATCGGGATTTAGAAACCGAGGCGGCTAGATTTAGATTCGTCGAAAAATTCATAGAAGACCTGCGTGGGGAAGACCAGCCGTCCGAGAAGAGTGCGTGAGGAAACTGTTTCTGATATCGACGTTCGGACTGTCGGTGACGTCAACGGCAGCAACCGATATAGATCCTTTCGCGGATAACTGGTATTGCGTCGAGGCGATAATTTTCTCGAGTACCCAAGCACAACCATCCGAGACGGATGACGACCCTTTCGTCGAACAAATTGCCGTTAACGATCGTAGAACCTATTCTCGAAACCTATTGCCGATTCAACCTGATTGGGTGGGCCCTATTACGAATCTTTTTGATTACGTAACGGAAGAGACGGCAGGATGGTGGATGACGGACGCTCAGGTGCGATCGAGCGACACAGGCACGTTGTGGCAATTTCCTTCAACAAAAAGAAGTGCTTCACCGGTTGGGCAAGACACTTCAGTCACAATAGACAGCTTGCAGTCGACGGACGTTGTACTTGACGGTTTTGTCGCCACTACTGGGCTTAATGTAGGACCACCAACGGTTGTCCGGGATAGCCATGAAAGTCCTTTAAGTCAGCTGCACGGATGGTTAGCGTCTTCTAGTTTTATCTGGCATACCGAGAAACTTGGTTTCGTATCAACGGCGACTCGTTTGCAGAGGGGCGGATACCGAATTATTGGTCACGGTATGTGGCTTCAGCCCGTTCCTGATCGGGGCGCAGCAATTCCGTTATTACTGCAACTGGGAGAGCGGGCAGACAGCGGGTTGTATGAAGTTGAAGGCACGATATCCGCGACCCGCGGTCGCTATTTGCATATTGATGTCCAACTGTGGAAGAACGACCTGGGGCCGTTAATTGGAGAGAGAAATAGTTTTATCGAGCTCCGAGAGAGCAGACGCATGCGTAGTCGCGAGGTTCATTACCTTGACCACCCTGTCCTCGGTATGTTGGTTAAGATCGTGCCCGCTGACGTTACGGAATTAGCGGAGGAGGTCTCCGAGCTCTCGGGCCGCGCGCCCGACGATGTCGAGGAGGTTCGCGGAGTTCCGCGCAATAGCGAGGCTGATCTCTTGATGTCGGATTGGTCCATCGCCACGACCTGCAGCGGCATTTACGATTAAACAGATCCCACCAAAGGGGATATTCAGTTCCCTTGCGAGCGCCGCTTCGGGCATTGCAGTCATTCCAACGAGATCGCAGCCGTCCCTTTTCAATCGCTCGATCTCTGCGGATGTTTCAAGCCGAGGCCCTTGAGTACAGCCATACGTTGCGGTGGTATGAACCGAATGTCCGGATTCCTTTGCTGAGGATACGAGGTGCTGCCGAACGACGGGGTTAAAGGGTTCGCTGAAGTCGAAGTGGTTTAGGCCCAACTTCGCATTGAAGGAACCTTCTCGCCCCCAGGTGTAGTCGATGATCTGATCTGGTATCACGATGTCGCCAATCGCGAGATCGTTTGCGATGGCACCAACGGCATACATCGCGATGATGGCCGAAACCGAGGCTTCGTATAAGGTCCAAAGATTTGCGCGGTAATTGATGTCATGGGGCGCAATGGCATGCGGAAGTCCGTGCCGGGCCATGAAGGCGACGTTAGTCTGCCCAATGTCTAAGTTCTGCAGCGCTGCCGAGGGCTCGCCAAAGGGAGTTGTCGACGAATCTTCGGTTTTGATGCGATCGGTATCCTCGGTGGTAATTGTTCCACCAAGAACGCCGATTAAAAAGGGTATCTCGTTATGATCGCTTTGTTTCATGGACCGGCGTGACGGATTCGATCAAACGACGCGCGTAAATTCCGGGAAGATTTCGATATAAACCGTCTAAATCCATCCCTCGCCCAATCAGGAATCGAGTGGGCGCTGTTAGAGCGACGAAGTCTGGTTCAAACGTCGGACAATCAGCGCGAACCGACCGCTCGGACTTGTTAACCAAAACCGCCGTCCATACTGCAGCGGCAGCCCCCTCAAACTCATTGACAACAGCCTGCATGGTTACGCCATGATCGATCACGTCGTCGACCAGCACGACGTTACGATTTAGTAAATTTGTTCGAGGCCGCGTATGAATCCGAACTTCTCCGCCCTCCATCCCGCCGTATCGTGTCGCGTACAAGAAATCCATTGCCAGTGGAAAGTTCAACCTCTTTGTTAGATCCCACATGAACGGAAGACCGCCATTCATGATGCAAACGAAAACAGGCAGGGCATCTGCAAGCTCCAGGGCGATTCGAACAGCGATTTGGTCGACGGCGTGTTCAACCGTGGCTGCGTCGAACAAGAGCTCGTATTCCTCGGGTATTGGCGTCACGGCAGACTCTGTTGTTCTCGCGGTTCTACGTTCGACTCTGGTGCCTCGACGTGAAGTGTTTGTGTTGGGAACGCGATTTCGGCCCCATGCCGCTCGATGATACTTGCAATCTCGAAGAGGATGGATTCTTTGATTTCGTGAAATTCAGTCCATCCCTTTGTTTTAGTAAACGTGTAGATCCAAAAATCAACCGACGAGGAACCGAAGGAGAGTAGATTCACCATTAATGTTTGGTCCGTGTCGATGGCGTCGTGGTTACGGAGCAGATGACGGATATCCTCAAGGATGCCTGGTAAGACGTTGATATCGTCGTAACGTACGCCGATTGTCTCCTTGATCCGTCGGTTATCCATTTGACTAGGGTTTTCCACGATTAGATTAGTGAAAACGGAATTTGGGATATGCAGCGGACGTTTATCGAAGGTTCTAATTCTTGTAGTGAGGACCATGATTTCTTCAACGGTACCCTCAATTTCCCGATCAGGGGAACTAATCCAGTCGCCCTCTTTGAATGGCTGTTTAAAGAGGATCATTAAGAAACCAAAGTAATTTGCGAGGAGATCCTGTGCGGCGAACCCGATAGCCAGTCCCCCAATGCCGCCAAATGCCAAGACGCCGCTGACGCTGATCCCCAAGGTTTGAAGTACGACGAGGGCGGTTGCGATGATGATGGAAACTCTAAGTAATCTGCCAATGCCGTTTGCGATGGAAGCATCCCACGGATGGTCCTGGTATCGGGCATCTTGCATGCTGTTTTGAATGTTGCTCACGACGCGCGTCGCAAACCATGCGAGTAACACGATGACGCCTACTGTCCTAATTGGATCGACGAACTGGAAGACGTCAGTTGGTTCGTCGCCACCCACGATCTCTGCCGCCCATAGAATGCCAAGCAGCACAATGGTCCAGCGTATGGGTTTGCGCGCGGATTCCAGGAGCGCGTCGTCCCACAAGTTGCGAGTGTTTTCGAGTCTTCGCGCTATACGATTAAAGATCAAGCGCAATACGGCATCCAAAACAAAGGTCAGCAATACGATCCCGAGGACCTGCCATAAGGTGCCCTCAATTATGGTGACCCGATCAATCCACGCATCAATCATCTTGATCCCCGTAGGCGGTTAATTTTTGCAAATTGCTGCAAGTAACAATTTAGACTAATTCGATCGCCTAAATCTTGGTTTTCTTGCACGTGGAGAGATTCTGAAACGTCGTTCCAAAGATAAACAATACTGTATATAATCACAGGCACTGTATATTTGGACAGGTAACTGGGTAGGCGCACGTTGTATACCCACCGGACGCAGAGGACTCTTATGGAAAAGCTAACCAGCCGACAAGTTGAAGTTCTGGACGTTATACGGTCCCACATTTCAGATACCGGTTATCCGCCAACGCGTGCCGACATTGCAAGCGAACTCGGATTTAAGTCGCCAAATGCCGCTGAGGAACACTTGAAGGCTCTTGCTCGTAAAGGCGCGATTGAGATGATCCCAGGCACCTCCAGAGGTATACGGCTTCACGAAAGCGACGGGCTCCCGATTGTTGGACGCGTTGCGGCGGGTAATCCGATTCTCGCTGAAGAAAATATTGAGGACACTTGCGACGTTCCCGCATCTCTATTTCGTCCTCGTGCGGATTTTTTACTGCGGGTACGCGGCGATAGCATGATTAATGTGGGCATCTTGAATGACGATTTATTAGCCGTCCATAAGACCCCCGAAGCCCATGACGGTCAGATTGTGGTGGCTCGAATCGACGACGAGGTGACGGTAAAACGGCTACGTCGTACAAAGTCAAAACGCACCGTGTGGTTGATGCCCGAGAATGACGACTATCAGCCGATCGAGATTGACCTAACTAGACAGTTCTGCACCATCGAAGGCGTTAGTGTGGGTGTGATACGGAGATAATCGTGGATCCGGCAATCCCACCTTGTCGGGTCTCCGAACGTATAAGCGAAACGATATGAACTATTTTACGCGGCTGTTTTGGGGCGTTTCTTCGTAGGCTTCTTATCTTGGTGTTGCCATTGACCGTTGCGATAGTGAGCCATCCATCCTGTCGCTTTACCGTCTTTTTCGGATGCGATGAACTGTTCTTTATTCTTGCGTGAATACTTGACCACGGTCGCGTTACCGTTGGGATCTGTATCGGGCGCGGACAACAGGAATCGGTATTTCGGGTCAAGCTCGTTACCGTGGGCTTGGATTTCTGAAACCAACGGAGCACGCGTTTCCCGGTGTTTAGGAAACGCACTGGCAGCAAGGAAAATCCCTGCCGCCCCGTCCCTGAGGACGTAGTGGTCATCTACGTTGCGACACTTTAGCTCTGGCATCGAGATAGGGTCGGCTTTGGGCGGGGCTGCCTCTCCGTTTCTCAACAACTTGCGGGTGTTGCTGCACTTCTCATTGGTACAGCCGAAATACTTCCCGAACCGACCGCTTTTTAGTTGCATGTCCGCGCCGCACTTATCGCAATCGAGGATGGGTCCGTCATAGCCCTTTAGACGAAATTCCCCAGTCTCGACTATGAAACCTGAACAATCGGGGTTGTTGCCGCATAGGTGCAAGCGGCGTTTTTCGTCGATCAGGTAACTGTCCATGGCCGTTGCGCACTCTCCGCATCGGCTTTTCATGCGAAGAATTTTGCTGTCACCTTCTTCATCAACATCAATGTCTACTATTTCTTCGCCGGGCGTTAGATTAAGTGTGTAAGTGCATCGTTCTTTCGGTTTGAGCGAATATCCGGAACATCCTAAAAACACACCGGTACTTGCCGTCCGCACCTGCATCGGTCGGCCGCACTTGCGACATTCGATGTTCGTTTCCGTTGGTGCATTCGGACGCATACCTCCGTCAGGATTGGAGGCAATCTCAATTTTCTCGGAGAAGTCTTTATAAAACGTATCAAGGACGTTCTTCCATTCGGACGAGCCCTCGGCAATTTGGTCGAGTTGTCCTTCCATGCTTGCGGTGAAGGAATAGTCGAGCAGTTCTTCAAAACTCTCGATTAAACGATCGGTGACGAGCTCACCGATCTTTTCTGAGTAGAATCGGCGGCTTTTAAGGGTCGCATAGCCACGATCCTGAATGGTTGAGATGATCGCCGCATAAGTCGAAGGCCGACCGATCCCGAGTTTTTCCAGTTCTTTTACTAGACTGGCCTCGCCGAATCGCGGTGTCGGTTTGGTAAAGTGTTGCACCGCCTCGGTATCAGCGCAGTCAAGCACGTCGCCGACTTTAAGGTCGGGTAGTTCGACTTCGTCTTCCTTCCTAGATGCTGTTGGCAGGACGCGAGTGAAGCCGTCGAATTTCAGGATGCGCCCTCTAGCCCGCAATTCAAACGATCCAGCTTGCACGGTATAAGTTGTGCTTAGGTACTCTGCCTGAGTCATTTGACTAGCCACGAACTGCGCCCATATAAGTTCGTAAAGCCGCTGCGCGTCAGGCTCTTGCTTCTCGAGATCATTCCGAGTGTCGTCAACGTTTGTCGGGCGAATGGCTTCGTGAGCTTCTTGGGCGCCTGCTTTGCTGGTATAGGCGTTCGGTTGATCCGGCAGATACCGTGGTCCGTAGGACGCCACGATATGATCTCGTGCGCCTTTGATCGCTTCTGCCGAGACATTGGTCGAATCCGTTCGCATATACGTGATGTAACCGCCTTCATACAGTCGTTGCGCCATCGTCATTGTTTTACGGACACTAAAGCTTAAGCGCGTTGATGCTGCTTGCTGCAATGACGACGTGATGAAAGGCGCATTGGGCCGGCTAGTGGTTGCTCGGGTGTCTTTGTCAGCGACTGTAAATGGATGCTTACCCAAAGCCTCAATCGCTTTCTCGGCATCAATATCATTGTCCGGGCGAAACGCGACGTTCGTTTCTCGAACGACTTGGAATCGGTTGTATGCATCGTCCCCCGAAGGTTTGAGATCGGCGAATACTTCCCAGTACTCTTCGGGAACAAAGGCTCTGATTTCGCGTTCTCGTTCAACGATTAGCCTTACGGCTACCGACTGGACGCGCCCTGCAGAGAGGCCGCGAGCAACTTTCGACCACAACAGTGGGGAAACTTCAAATCCGACTACGCGATCAAGGAATCGCCGAGCTTGCTGAGCCTCGACTTGGTTTTCATCGATTTCGCCTGGATGTTCAAAAGCCGCTTGGATCGCATTTCGAGTAATCTCGTTAAAGACGACTCGTCGAAAGCGCGCGGGGTCGCCACCGATGAGCTCGCGAAGGTGCCAAGCGATCGCCTCGCCTTCCCGATCTAAGTCGGTAGCCAAATAGATGAGGTCAGATTTTGCAGCGAGCGTTTTTAGTTCCTGCACTACTTTTTCTTTTCCAGGAAGAACTTCGTAGTCTGCTTGCCAACCCCGATCTGGATTAACGCCCATGCGGCGTATAAGTTGGGCTCGCGCTTGTTTCTTCCGGTGCGCCTGTTTTTGCGCTGGTGATAGCTTACGAGTTCTTGCGGCTTGCTTTGCCCTTTGTTTGGGATCGCTACCCTTCCCCCGCGTGGGCAAATCCCTGACGTGGCCAACACTCGATTTGACGACGAACTCCTTGCCCAGATACTGATTGATTGTTCGGGCTTTTGCGGGGGATTCGACGATGACAAGAGATCGAGCCATGGTGCTTCTACTCGGTCGCGTTGCTGTTTGCTGGGGTCATATTTCTATTTAACGGCCCTAAAAGCGCGCCATATATACGTGCCCGCCTCCGTACATGTCAACTTACGCCACATCGAAATTTACGTTCTCGAAGATGGAAGTTGGCGTTCTTGATCGATTTGACTATGCAATTTGGCGATTTTTTCGAGCCCAGCCTTAATTTCCACGACGACCTGATCTATGGATTGCCCGTCAAGACGCTCGAGACCTTGCCAGCTCACTTCGTATGGTGTCGCTCTGACAGCGATGCACGCGCCAGGAAGCGCTTCAACGATCGTACGGACCGTGTTCCAGTATCCGCTGTCCGAAATAGATATGCGGTGGACCGCGCCAATACGTCCCCAACCGGCGATCAAAACGTTATCCGTTTCAGAGCGTGCAAGATGCCAACCAGGTGCTTCTGGTATCTGTTTCGGGAGAACCAAGGTGTAGGTTGTGCATTTGATCCTAGCCTCACGTTTTTTCCCGCCCGCGGAAACTTTGTCGTTCCCTGTTGCGTTGAGATTGGGTATGTGGCTGATGTCCACTGCCAAGCCAGATACGCGCGCGCGAGCTCTAAGAGCGGCTAATTGCTTGTCCCGTTTCGATGGTATGACGTAAAGCACTGGTCCGATGGCGACCAGCAGTACCCCAATGATGATGGCCCAGGCCACTTAAAAGCCGTCCGTTTCAGACTGAAATAACCATTCAGTTGGATATTGAGACATGCAAATGTGTGGAGTATGGTCGCGACATCGCGACTGCGAAAGTGACATGGGCGCATATTCCCGAATCCTTCTTGCTGTTGATCTTACTGAAGATTGCAGGCACGTTGCCGAACGGGCAACGGCAATCGCTGATCAATCGGACGCGGAGCTACATATCATTCATGTGATCGAACCGCTGAGCCTTGCGTACGGTGGCGATATTCCTATGGATCTATCGTCAGTGCAGGATCAGATTCACGAACAGGCGAAATCTCATTTGGCAGAGTTTTCGTCGGAAATAGGGATTCCGGAACAACGGCGACATTTGGTATTCGGCCGACCTGACAGTGAAATACATCGAATCGCGAGCGAGGAGGGAGTAGACGTCATCGTTGTTGGCAGTCACGGACGTCACGGTCTCGCGCTGCTGTTAGGTTCGACGGCCAACGGCGTCTTGCATGGTGCGAGATGCGATGTTCTCGCGGTTCGCGTCGGTGACGACGCCCGTCACGACTGATCGCTCTAGTGGTGCCGCGAACCTGGCTTTGGCTAGTACTTTCCCTTTGTGTCGGTTGTCCCTCGGTCTTGGGAGATATTTATGAAGATCGACGAGCGTACAAGCGTGCAGTCTTCGCCATCGAAACAGGCCGTCTTCGAGAATTTAGGCGACTTCGAGAAGAGCTCGGGGACTATGTTCTCAAGCCATACCTTGATTTTTTCGAGGCCAAGAGGCGTATTTCTTCCCTAAGTACTTTGACTGCAATAAAGCTTCGCGAACAATGGGATGAAACGCCGATAGAACAGCGTTTTTTTCGCCTTTGGCTAGCTACTCAGGCGAAGCGAGGGCGCTGGTCGCGCTACCTTGAGCACTACGAGCCGTCGGGCGGCGCGGAGGCTCAGTGTTACTACCTCAGGGCATTATATCGAGACGGTCAGCGCAAAGAAGCTTTGTCCAAGGTTCCGACGCTGTGGACAGTGGGAACGTCTCAGCCCAAGCCTTGTGATCCATTGTTCAAGGCATGGATTGATAATGGCGGGGTCACAGATGAAATTGCTTGGGAAAGGCTTCAGCTCGCGTTGGAGGCGAATTCCATTACTCTCGCTAAGTACTTACTACGCTTTTTTTCCGATTCGGTGTCGGGGGCCGCTCGAACCTATTATGACGTCCATATCAGACCTTCCACGATCCGAAATATCGATAAATTCAGAGATGACCTATACGGCCGCCAAACCATAGTCCATGGTCTTTTGCGGTACGCGCGGCGGGATCCTGGCAAAGCCGCGGCGATGTGGCAGCGTTACCGAACGGAATATAGATTTGCTGACTATCAACGCCAATATATCGAAGAAAACCTAGTCATTGAGCTGTCAAAATTTGGGAATGACGTTGCTCCTGAATTGCCTCGGTATTCTGCTGAGGCTCTTGAGGCGTTAGCAGACCAAAGCACACGTACCAGGAACTATCGTGATCTCGTGAAATGGATTCGTGCCATGCCGGTGTTGTACCGAGACACGCCCAAATGGAGATACTGGTACGGCAAAGCCCTAATTGAATTGGGTGATGCTGAAGGCGCAAGTGTTCTAAAAGGACTTGCTAGCGAACGAACCTATTATGGCTTCTTAGCCGCACTTTTAATGAATTTGGAGCCAGCTTTGAACCAAGAGCAACTATCAATTGACCCGGCGAACGCGCAGACACTAAAGGCGTTAACGAGTGTCCGTCGAATGAGTGAGCTCTACGCGGTCGGTGACTTGCCCAACGCTCGACGGGAATACTTGTATCTCTTTGAAGGACTAGGGGAAGAATTTCGACGGGAACTCGTTTTTTACCTCGTCGAAATGGGCTGGTTTGATCAGGCCGTTGTTGCGGCGAACCGTGCCGAATTGCATGATTTCTTGGGTGTCCGGTTTCCGATTCCGTTCATAGATACCTTCCGTCGACACGCATTCGAAACGTCGATTCCGCTACCGATTCTCTTCGCCATTTCACGGCAAGAGAGTGTATTTGATGCTTCAGCGGTTTCGCCGAAAGGAGCAAGAGGCGTTATGCAATTGATGCCAAAAACGGCGCGATCCACGGCGGATAAGATTAGAGAAAAGCAACCCGATTTGGACGCTCTAATGGATCCGTTAATCAATATTCGCTTGGGCGCGCATTACCTTGCCGAGTTAATGACTCGATATGACGCGAACCGAGCAGTCGCGGCGGCCGCGTACAACGCGGGTCCGACGCGAGTCGACGAATGGCTGCGGCGATTTTCCGGAATTGAGACGGTTGCTTGGATTGAACAAATTCCGCTCCGAGAGACAAAAAGTTACGTTAAGAACGTATTAGCGGGTAGTTACGTCTATTCGCAAATACTTGGCGATCCTTTGCCCTTCCTTGCGGCTCACGAACGACGAGTTCCCTCGCTCCATGATTGACATCGGGGCCAACCTAACGAATTCAGTATTTACTGACGATTTGGGGGAAGTATTGAATCGGGCAAAGCGCGAGGGCGTGCAACACATTGTTGTGACCGGTACCAACATCCAGGAAAGTCAGTACGCGATTGCTTTAGCTACAAAGCATGGGGCGTACTTGTCTGCAACCGTCGGTATACATCCTCATAATGCAGATGACGTTAAATCAGATTGGTTGGATACACTCGAAGAGTTGACTTCGTCTCCTCATGTCGTAGCGGTAGGAGAGATGGGTCTTGATTTTTGCCGTAATTATTCGGGGCGCGACGCACAGCGGCAGGTATTTGAGGCGCAACTTGATCTTGCGGCCCGGGTTGAGCTCCCCGTCTTCGTCCATGATCGCGACACCGACGGTGAAGTGTTGGCGGTGCTTCGGCGTTATGCACCAACCAAATGTGTCGTGCACTGCTTTACCGGAAATTCCGATGAGCTTGACGGATTTATAGAAGAAGATTTTTACATAGGGGTTACCGGATGGATTTGCGATGAGCGGCGCGGCGAGGGACTCCGTCGATTAGTCGATAGGATCCCGATTGATCGGTTGCTTGTTGAAACCGATGCGCCCTACCTTCTTTCTCGAACCATGTCGAAAGTACTAGGTACGCGTCGTAACGAGCCCGCATATCTGAAATTCGTTATCGCGGAATTGGCGCGATTTAGGCGTTGCCCCGAGAGCGTGATCCGCGATGCGTCCGTCGAGAACGCATGTCGATTCTTCGATATTGAGCTTCCTGTGTGAACGAACGATGCTCGACGTAATATCTACACAATCGTTTTTTGCGTGTAATTTACTCGGTATGTTGTAGAAGGTGCGCTGACGGGTGTGGCAATTAACGTTTCGATCTCGAAGGAACATGGTGAATTAGTGACCGATGGGCAATCCATCCGAACCGTTCAGTCGAACCCGATGCTCCGATAAATCAATCCGGAGTGTCGGCAGAGTTTGCTCCGGACAGTTTTGAATTGAGAGTATGAATAACGACCGCGTCTATATTCGAGATGTCCGATCGTCTGATAAGCGCGAAGTCGTAGCGCTCGCAAATGCTGGTGCCGAAGTTCATCAGCCTTGGATCTCGCCGCCGCTGACGCCGCACATGTTCAAATCATACCTGCGCCGTTGCCATCGAGACGACCATGAAGGTTTCGTGGTATGTCTCGTTAGGACCGAAGAGATCGTGGGTGTTATCAATATCAATAACATCGTTCGGGGTTCCTTTCTAAGCGCATCGCTTGGCTATTACTCTTCCGCGACACATCAAGGTGTCGGCTATATGACAGAAGCGCTCCAACTGGTTTTACAGTTCGCGTTTGATGAACTAGGTTTGCACCGAATCGAGGCGAACATCCAGCCAAATAACCACGCGTCGAGGAATCTTGTTCAGCGTTGCGGATTCACTTTAGAAGGCGAATCGAAAGATTTTCTATTTATCAATGGTCGATGGCGTGATCACGAACGTTGGGTTCGTGTTGATGCTCGCAAACCGCTTACACGCTAAGGCGACTCGATGGACCATTCGCAAGCGGAACAAAGTTATGGTGCCTGGAGATCTCCTATTACGGCGACGTTAGTCACGTCGGGATTCGTTAATTTTTCTGAATTGCGAGACTCCGAATACGGCCTCCTTTGGATCGAGCAACGTCCCTCCGAGAACGGGCGGAGCGTTCTCGTACTGGAGACACGAGGCGCTCGTCGAGACCTCACGCCTACGCCATATAGTGTGCGTTCTCGCGTTCACGAGTATGGCGGCGGGGCATACTGTGTCGCTGGCGATGGCGTTTTTTTTGTTAATGCGATCGATCAAAACATCTATTGGTGCTCTTTATTGGATGGTTTGACAGAGATCACCCAGCTGACTGCGGGTAACGAGAGTGTCCGATATGCGGATATGACGTGGGATAGTCGACGCGAA
Source organism: Pseudomonadales bacterium (assembly GCA_022448085.1). Taxonomy (GTDB): domain Bacteria; phylum Pseudomonadota; class Gammaproteobacteria; order Pseudomonadales; family Azotimanducaceae; genus UBA11889. The sequence goes on from JAKUTH010000029.1 coordinate 17,336, forward strand.
CGCCTGGTCAGTGTTCGTGAGACACATGACGCTGGTTCCGAACCGGTGAATCAACTAGTGGCGATAGATTGCCGGACGGGTGCTGTCGATGTAGTTCATTCGGGTCACGATTTTTACTCGTCTCCTCGTCTTTCGAGTGATGCTGAGCGCCTCGCTTTTCTTGTGTGGGACCACCCTAATATGCCTTGGGATGGCAACCAGCTCTTTGTCGCAACTTTGGATACGACAGGAAGGATCGTGACGGAAACTTCGGTTGCTGGAGGTGTCGCTGAATCGGTATTTCAACCGGAATGGTTAACTCCCGAACGTTTAGTTTTTGTCTCCGATGCCAATGGTTACTGGAACTTCTACAGCTATGACTCTTCTGGTATTTATTGTATCAACGAAGATGCTGCCGAGTACGGGACCGCTCAATGGGCCTTTGGGATCCGTACCTATATTCCCATTTCAGACCGCGTTTTGGTTGCGAACAGAATCGATAACGGAGTGGCTACGCTCGTATTTGTTGACGTTGATAACGGAATGGTTACGCCGCTTGAAGACCGGTTTAGTTCATACGCTAGTTTGAATCGAACAGCGACGGGTATTGCTTTTGTCGCCGGTAAACCAGACGACCTAGACGCGGTAGTTAGAATGGACTTGACAACTACGGAGATAATTAAAGTTGCCACCCAAGGAAACCTCGATATTGATCGAGATTACTTTTCGCTTCCCCAACAACTTGTCTACGACAATGCCGACGGGCTTGAGACATTCGCCAATTTTTACCCTCCCCGCCACCCCTTAGCCGTTAGTCCTGTAACGAAAAAACCGCCGCTGTTGGTGATTAGTCACGGCGGCCCTACCGGCCATGCCGGCCGCGATCTGAATTTTCGAATTCAGTACTACACCAGTCGCGGTTGGGCGGTGGTGGACGTCGACTACGGAGGGTCGACGGGATACGGCCGAGCTTATCGGCAGAGACTGGACGGTCGATGGGGCATCGTCGACGTTGCCGATTGCGTTGCCGCGGTCACGCACTTGATTTCTTCGGATCGCGTTGATCCTTCGCGGGTGGCTATTCGTGGCGGCAGTGCGGGCGGGTATACGACGCTGCGCGCCTTAGTAACATCCCCAATCTTTAAGGTGGGCGCGAGCCATTACGGCATTGGCGATCTTAAAGCGCTTGTGCGCGACACGCATAAATTCGAGTCTCGATACCTAGATAAGCTAATTGGCGATGCTTTGGACGAACGCTCTCCCCTTCATGAGGTTGAGCGATTTAATTGTCCAGTTGCTTTTTTTCAGGGTGCTGAAGATCGGGTTGTACCCCCCAATCAGGCTGAAACTATGGTGGGCGCGTTGCGCGACAAAGGCATAGCCGTCATGTATATGAAATTCGAAGGTGAAGGGCATGGATTTCGGAAGGGGTCTAATATCGAGAGGGTGATCGAAGCGGAGTATGCGTTTTTTGCTCGCGTATTCAGGTTTGAGCCAGCCGATGATCTAACGCAAGCTTTTGATGGAGCAGACTTGATGAACTTTTCATGAGCTTGAAAGTTGCAGTTCTCGCGGGAGGCGATTCTGCCGAATCAACGATCTCTCGTTCTTCGGCAGATGAGGTTTTACTCAATCTTAGTGAACGGCATTTAGTTGAACTTATCGAGCTCGACGAAAATATCACCAAGAACATCACGGCATTTGGTCCGGATGTCGTGTTCCCGGTATTGCATGGCCCGCCGGGCGAGGACGGTACCGTACAGGGGTACCTGGAAATGTTAGGTCTTCCATACGTTGGCAGCGACGTTCGGGGATCAGCCCTAGCGATGGACAAGTACGTGGCGAAAACGTTGTTTCGCGAGGTGGGATTGCCTGTGCTTGAGGATTTATTGGTTTCCGCCGTCGATGCTCACGAATCGTCGGTTGCGATTTCAGAGCGTTTCGGGACACGTGTAGTGATCAAACCGCTCCGGCAAGGATCTGCGCTTGGTGTGACGCGGCTACCCAATGGAGGTGATGTGTGCCAATCCATCATGGATGCTCGAAGTTACGGGGATACAGTGCTGGTCGAACCTTATTTTGAGGGGAAAGAGGTTACCGCCGGAGTTCTTGATCTTGATGGAGAGAATAAGGTTGTGTTTCCTGTCACCGAAATCGAATTACCGGACGGCGAGTGGTATGACTTTCGTCATCGTTATGAAGTCGGGAGAAGTGTCCATAAAATCCCCGCAACGCTGCCGGACCATGTCCTCGAGGACATAGCGAACTATGCGATTAAAGCGCACGAATGTTTGGGATTGCGCGATCTCTCTCGTTCGGATTTCCTCGTTTCCTCAACAAACGAAGTCGTTTTGCTTGAGGTCAATACAATGCCGGGAATGACCCCGACCAGTCTATATCCGGATGCGGCCCGAGCCGCTGGATTGTCCTTTGGGGATCTGGTGGACAAGCTCGTTGTAAACGCCATGAGCCGAACCACAAACGTGTCGTATCCGCGCGGCGCATGATTTTCTCAATCTCAAGAATAACCGGCCAACATTAAATCAACCCGCATCGCCTGCCTGTATTAACGAATCCTTTTGGCAAACCCGATATATTTAAAGCGGTTTTGCTCAGGCCCTCTCAGGCAACCAGGCCCTTTTGGGTTACCTCAAGAAGATCTTTTGACTGGCAGTCGCGCCGGATACGTTCGAGGGTGTCTTTCATCCGCTCCTGGCGGGCAACGTCAAACCTTTGCCAACGCGTTAGTGGCGCGCAAATTCGAGACGCGACCTGGGGATTAAACGAATCGAGTTTTAGGATTTCTTTCGCTAGGAAGGTATAGCTTTTGCCGTCCGGTCGATGAAATTCGCGATGATTGGCCGTCGCGAAGGTTACAAGCAACGCCCGAGCTCGATTGGGGTTGTGTAAGTTAAATTCAGGGTGGTTTGTGAGTTCGATAATTCTCGGCAAGGTCCCAGTCACCATGCAACTGGCTTGAGTCGAAAACCATTTGTCTGTTACTAGCGGGCTTGTATGAAATCGATCAAAAAAGTCTTGGATCAATAGCGATTTTTGTGCGCTGAACGAAGCCTCGAGTCGTAGCAGGCGCGAGAAAGCGAACAAACGGTCCGTCAAGTTGTCGCATCGCTGGTACAGGTCGTAATACAAGTTCCATGCGGTTTGCGGTTCTCTTATCTGTACGCTGGCACCCCAGTAATCCATGGCGAGATGACTTAGTGAGCGCCGAGCTATTGATATAGCATCAGCCCGATAGGGACTATCGTTATGATTTTGATTAACGATCTGATCCCAACGGTCTTCGAGCGCTGCACCCAATTGGGCGCGTAGGTAATCACGACTTTCGTCCAATTCGATGACGTCACGCCCTGGATTCTGATCGAGTACATAGATCGTACTAGGTAGTGTCATGGCGGAAGCCAATAGTGCTTTGGCTTCACCGTCATCTGGAGCGGACATTGCGGAATACGACAGTTTCTCGAGCAATGCCTTGGCGAGTTGGGTGTTAGATGTTCGTGTAGCGATCATGGACCCAAGGACTGTTTGCGCTGCATCCCATCGTACAAAGCCATCCGTGTCCTTCGAGGCGAGGTGTAGCGAATCGGTGTCGGACCTGGGGAAGTCGACCTTCACCGGCGCAGAGAATCCGCGTAAGAAACTCACCACTGCTTTTGGCGGGGCACCTTCTATTGTGATGGTTGCCGCCTCGCGGTCGAAATGAAGTGTAAGCGTTCCATCGCCATTCGGATTTTCGAAGTTCAAGTTAGTTTGAACCTTAATATCGAACCCGTTCGACGCTCCGGCTTGACCAAGAATGTCTTTACCATCGATTGAAACCAGTCCAATCGCGATTGGGATATGGAAGGCTGACTTCGCTGGTTGATTGGGGCTCGGGCCGCAGGTCTGTCTCAAATGCAGCTCGATGGTGTTCCCGCGATGGCTTTCTTCCACTTCGACAAGGGGTGTTCCAGCTTGCGAGTACCAATTACGAAATTGGTTCAAGTCAAGTCCTGATACTTCCTCCATTGAGACGACGAAGTCTTCTGTGGTCGCCGCGCTTCCATCGTGACGGGCGAAATAAAGATCGGTCGCCGCACGAAACTTATCCCGTCCCAGCATGATCGATAACATGCGCACGACTTCTGCGCCTTTCTCATAGATCGTCGTCGTATAAAAGTTTGAAATTTCGATGTAGGAGCTTGGACGTACCGGATGTGCCAAAGGACTAGCGTCCTCGGCGAATTGAACGGTACGAAGAGCATCCACATCCTCGATTCGTTTAACGTCCCGGGAATTCATTGCAGCGCTAAATTCTGAGTCTCGAAATACGGTAAAACCTTCTTTCAGACTCAGTTGGAACCAGTCTCGGCAGGTGACTCTATTACCGGACCAGTTATGAAAGTATTCGTGGGCAACTACGCCTTCTACGCGCAGATAGGCGGCATCCGTCGCCGTGTTTGGAGAAGCGAGAACGCAACTCGTGTTGAAGACATTGAGCCCCTTATTTTCCATGGCCCCCATGTTGAAATCTTCAACCGCGACGATCATGAAGGTATCGAGGTCGTATTCTCGGCCGAAGGCGATTTCATCCCACGCCATCGCACGTTTGAGTGATTCCATGGCGTGTCTACACTCGGCTATGTTGTGCGATTCAGAGTAAATGCGGAGCGCGACGTCCCGCCCGGAAATCGTCGTGAAATTGTCCTCAAGTACAGCTAAATTGCCGGCCACAAGCGCAAATAGATAGCTAGGCTTGTTGAAAGGATCGCTCCAGGTAACGCTTCTCCGGCCATCGGGGGTTATTTCATCGCGGATAAGATTTCCGTTGGCAAGCATGACGCTAAATCGACCCGAGTCGGCGATGAGTGTGGTTGTAAACTTGGATTGGACATCGGGCCTGTCGGGGTAGTACGTGATCTTTCGGAATCCTTCGGCTTCGCATTGAGTGCAGTACAAATCGCCGGATCTATACAAACCTTCAAGCGCTGTATTGGACTCCGGATAGATCCTTGTTCGAATCGTTACGTTGAATTCCGCTGGCAGGTCGAAGATCGATAGCGTCGTTGAATCGACTGAATATTCATTGCTGGTTAAAAGACGGTTATCGACGGCAACGCCCAACAGCTCCAGGTCAATGCCGTCAAGGCGCAATTCGTTTCGTTCGTCGCCTGTTCGACGGAAGGTGAGTGTTGATTCGACATCTGTGTGATCTCCACCGATGTCAAACGTCAGATGGGTTGACTTAAGTTCGAAGGGGTAAGGACGATAGTCCTCTAGTCGCACGGTGTTTAAATCGGTAGTCATTTAGCGATTCCGTCGCGTTGGAGGCCTATACGCTGGCGTGATTGGTGTTTGATAGGTTGCATAGGGATTAACCATAAATCTAGAGCAGAGGGTCTTCCACTCGCAAGACGGCAGCTCGTATACAATTATCGGTGATAAACTTGTTTTTCGTGGTGAGAGAATGCGCTTGAATGCAAGCAGTTGACGAAAAAGTCCTCGCGCGCGTTGCGGAGTGTTTGTCCGAAGGGAAGCCGTGCTGGCTCGCGACCGTTGTGGCGACATACGGATCATCACCCCGCCCAGTGGGATCGTTGCTCACGTGCAATACCGAGGGCGAAATAGTGGGATCACTTTCCGGGGGGTGCGTTGAGGATGACTTATTAGAGAAGCTGACGCTCGGGCGGCTAGCTCACGAACGCGCACAGTTTTTCCGATACGGCGATGACGAAGAAGAAGCTGAAAAGCTTGGTCTGCCATGTGGCGGCCACCTCGACATTGTCGTTGAGGCGTTGGAAGCGCGAATGCTGCCTCATTTTGAGAAGATTAAGCAGCGTCTTCAATCGCGCAATCTTTGTCAGCGGACGGTAGACCTTCGCGATCGCTCGATTGCAACGTTCGACGTTGATCGGTTTGAGGAACTTCGTTACGAGGAAAATGCCCAAACACTCATGCAAACGTATGGTCCGCGCTACCAACTGTTTCTTATAGGAGCGGGTATGGTTTCGCAGTATGTGGCCGAAATGGCACAGGCGCTCGACTATCGCGTCGTGATCTGTGATCCGCGACGAGATGTTTTGGATGGTTTCCCGGTCGCGGGTGTCGAAAAGATTTGTGATATGCCCGATGACGCCATCAGGGAATCCGCGAACGATTGCCACACGGCGATAATAGCGTTGACGCACGATCCTCGGATTGACGATATGGGTTTGATGGAAGCTCTAAAAACTAGCGCGTTTTACGTCGGCGCAATGGGTTCTTCGCGGACATCGGATAGTCGCAGGGAACGACTTCGAGCACTTGATATAAGTGTCCACGAATTGGAACGATTGCACGCCCCGGCAGGATTGTCGATCGGGAGTAAAACGCCTCCCGAAATCGCACTCTCGATATTGGCTGAAATTACGTCGATTCGAAAACAACTGGAGAGCGATAAAACTGATGTGTCGGTTCTCAAGAGATCGGTAGGGCATGAGCCGGAGCCAGTGGTAGCTCGCTCAGGAATTGTCGTCGGTTGACGGATGCAATAGAGCCACGCGGCGCGGCTCTTCTTTTAGCTGCTGGTGGATCCACAAGATTCGGATCAGACAAACGAAAGCTCTTATTTAATGAGGTGCCGTTGCTGAGTTATGTGGTGGCGCTATACGAACGAGTATGTCCGAGGGTGCTTGTTGTAGTGAAGCCCGGCGATGAGAGTATCCAGGGTCTAGTAAATGGGCCCTGCGAGTGGGTCGTAGCGCGGGACGCAAACGTAGGTATGTCTCGAAGCATTGCAGCGGGTATGAGAGCTTTAGGAAGTGCGCCGCCTTGGGTCATCATTGGGCTGGCGGACATGCCCTATGTTTCGCCTGATACAGTCTCTCAAATTGCCTGTACGCTGGATGCGGGGGCAGTAATTGCACGTCCGAGATCAAGCGGAAGAGCAGGTAATCCTGTGGGATTCAACAGTCGATTATTTAGCCCCCTTATGAATCTTAACGGCGACCGTGGTGCACGGGCGTTAATTGACGGCTGTATCGGTGATGTCGTCGACGTTGAGGTTCGAGATCAAGGGATTTTTCGGGACATCGATCGTCCTGCAGACATAACTTAAGGCCCGCCCCCAAGTCGGCTTGCCCAGTCGAGTTTGCTGCGGCACGCGTCAAAGAAACTATGCCCAATTGGGTAGGCCAGGTTAAGGGGGTGAGGATGTTTTTCGATTTCGACATGGTCACCCGCTTTAAGCACGAAATCGACTTGGGAATCTGCACTCACCATGGGTGTATCTGCTGCGTTTCCCAGCTCAACCCTGATTTTCGAATCGCCTCGGATAACCAATGGCCTTGAGGTCAGCGTGTGCGGGAACATTGGGACCACGACGATTGCATCCAGTCCTGGATGCATGATTGGCCCACCTGCCGACAACGAATAAGCAGTCGAACCCGTCGGAGTTGCGATAATGAGGCCGTCCGAACGTTGTTGATAGACGAATTCATCGTCCACAAAGAGACTGAAATCCATCATGCGGGACATCGTGCCAGCATTGACGACGATGTCATTAAGTGCAGGGCTGGATCCCCCGCTTTTTCCGTTGCTACGGACAATCATGTCGAGCAAAAAATGTTTTTCGACGCGGTATTGGCCCAACAATACTTCGCGCCCCTGACGTTCAATTTGGTTTGGGGCAATGTCTGCAAGAAACCCTAATCCTCCACGATTAACGCCGAGAATAGGGACACCTGAGTGCGCGAGGTCGCGCGCAACGCCTAAGATACTACCGTCTCCTCCAACCACGACGATTAGATCGCAGTCGCGACCGAGATCGGCACGATCCTCAGTTGCGATATTGTCCACCTCGAGCATCTGGGCGGTATCGTTTTCGACGACATATTCGACCCCGATTTCCTCCAACAGTGTCCGAACGCGGTGCAGCGAATCAGTTACGTGGGGGTTGCCTTGCCTGCCAACAAGACCAACGCGATTGAAGGATTTCGTATTCATCAATATGCTCCGCGGACGAGATTATACGCACGCGAGCTCATCCAAAGGGCCTTGAAACCCAGTTCACGACACTTCACGCTAGGCGAGGCTGATGTCTTTTGGGGCGCGCTGTTGCGCGCAGGTCATACAGTAACCTGGTTTGGAGGGCTCTCAACATGACGGGTTCGGTCGAAAAGACGAAAGACGACGTAGCGCTGGTTGAAGGTTTCTGGGAGGTGATGCGGTCGGAAGCTGAAGCCAAGGCAGTCGAGGAGCCTATTCTCGGCAGCTATTTCCATGCAACCATACTGAATCACAAAAGTTTCCGAGCCGCACTCAGCTTTCGATTGGCGAGTAAGCTCGATAATCCGATGCTTCCGACCATGCTCATTCGTGATGTTATCGAAGAAGCGATGAACGATGATGCGGGCATCCTAGCTTCCGCCGAAATCGATGTGATGGCGATCTACCAACGCGATCCTGCATGTGAGGACTTATCTACCCCTTTTCTTTATTTCAAGGGTTATCACGCGTTACAGGCCTATCGAATTGCTCATTGGCTGTGGACGCACGGAAGACATACGCTGGCTCAATTTTTCCAAAGTCAGATCAGTGTGGGTTTGGGAGTTGACATACATCCTGCGGCGGCGATCGGACGAGGACTGATGCTCGATCACGCCACGGGGATTGTTGTTGGCGAAACCGCTGTGATCGAAGACGATGTGTCGATTCTGCATTCCGTGACTTTGGGCGGAACGGGTAAACACGCAGGTGATCGACACCCCAAGATTCGACGTGGGGTCTTATTGGGAGCGGGATGTAAAGTGATCGGGAACATAGAGGTCGGCGAGGGGGCGAAAGTGGGTGCGGGAAGTGTTGTTCTCGATCATGTGCCGCCGCACGTGACCGTCGCCGGGGTCCCAGCGAAAATTGTGGGTCGACCATCTGAGGAAAATCCCTCACTCGGTATGGATCAAACGATCGGTTCCGGTGAATAGGCGGCGTAAATCGTTGCATGTATTGGTTGGTCACCTAATTCGCGTGGACGACGATTTCGAAAGGTACGATCGCACAACGCTTTCCGATGGACATGAAGTGACTTGTGGATGGCCGAGATATTAACTAAGCCGGCGAATTCTACCCAGGGGACGCTTCACGTATGGCGTTTCGTCGACGGAAAGCTTGGGCATGAGAAGCAGACGCTCGGGCTAACTCAAGCTTTGGCGGAAAAAATATCGGTGGATGTTCGAGACTTTGACGTTCGAACGTCAAACACTTGGCGTGCCGAGATTAAGGCACACCTGCAGAAACGTACTCACGTTCAGTGTCGACCTGATCTCATTGTCGGTGCGGGCCACGCAACGCACTGGCCTATGCTGATGACGCGGTTATTCTGTGGTGGACATACGGTTGTACTCATGAGTCCTTCCCTACCTGTCGGGCTCTTTGATTTGGTATTTGCGCCACATCACGATCGGCGTCGAGGGGCGAACAATGTGATTGAAACGTTAGGCGTAATCGGCCCGACGCAACAATCTGAGAAAGATGCGAATGCTGGGTTGATTTTACTTGGGGGCGTTAATCGTCACTTTGAATGGCGTGATGACGAGGTCTTTTGTCAAGTCGAATCGGTGATGCGGGCCAATCCAGAGCTTGATTGGACAATCTGTGACTCTCGCCGGACGCCCTCCTCCATGAGCAGTGCGTTGAACATGCTTGCCGACGGTATGTTCACGAGCTGGCAGGACGCAGCGCCCGATTTTCTTGAATCAAGATTACCCACGGCGGCTCAGGTGTGGGTTACGGCTGATAGCGTCTCCATGTTGTACGAGGCCCTGTCCGCCGGGGCAGTCGTGGGCGTCATGGAGTTGCCACTCAAACGACCGAAGAGATCAAACAAACTGGTGCGAGGTTTGTTGAAATTACACGAGAATGGCCAGATACACCTATCCCATGAAAGTCCACGAATGCCCATAAAGGCTGCAACCTCTAGGACAATGTCAGAAAGTCGTCGATGTGCTGATATCGTGCTGGAGCGGCTGTTCTTCCTGGCGTAGTCTATAAATGGTTACGCGAATTAGGGGATCTTCCGTCGGGACTTTTGTTAGAATTACGCGCTGGATGGTTCATTTGGTGATTCGGTGACCCCACTCATTTCGGAAATCTACAAGATGAAGATTTTTCTGTTCCTGGCGGCAAGCTTCTTAGCCGCAATGTCGTTTGGTGATGATGTTGTCAAAGTGCATCGGCTAACCGTCGAAGAAAGCCTCGCGGCAATTGAGGTGATTAATGTAACGGCTGAAAAGGTGCTGGATGAGAGCACGTTGGTCGACGTCGACAAAGTCGTAATGGCTGTGCTGGAAGACGCAAAAGAGGCAATCGTCGAAGACGACTAAAATTCTTGGTTGTTTGTCGTTACGTCTTCTACCTGTTGACACAGTCCGTATTCGACGAAAAGCGATGTGCCATTGTGGCCATCGCCCGCTGAATAGAACGTCCATCCTCCAACCGCACCACGCGTGAAGCGCATTGATTCTGGGTTCAACATAAGGATGTCTGATGGCGGCGAGTTACGACAACTGTAGCCAAACGTATCTCCCGTACCGCGTACAGTGTCGCATTGAAATTCGCTCACGTCGCCGGATTGCTGGTCCGTCATTGTTACGTAAAGAGCAACGTTTTCTTGGTCCAAAAACGTAGCGAACGTTCGATTTTCGCGCAAAGTAAAACGGGATGCGAAAAAGATTGAAGGCTCATACATTTCGACCGGCTTACTTTCGGCCTCGACGTAATCGTGCAAGCCTACGGTTTTTGCGGCATGGCAATCTAAGGGCAACCACGGTACTGAGGTTGGCGCACCCATCCCCAAGGTTGGCCACAGCGCGAGCAGAGTGCATGCAATCTGTTTCATTCGAGTGAGTTTACGGACCGTCATGAGGGGATGCTACCGTTGCCTGGCGTTCGCGGCGTGCTTGCCATGCCTTGTTGAGGCTAGTATCGCCGACCATCAATGGTGCCGAATAACGACACCCCATTTTGATCTTGTAACGGATATCGAACCGAACAATGGACTAGAGCTGGCGAGAGCGCTGGAAGACTTTCACCGTATGGCGCAGCAACTTTTGAACACTGACCGAGAACAAATCAGACCCCTACGCGTCCTCGCTTTCAAAAACAAAGACGACTTTCGAGAGACTTTCGACAACAACCGAATAGCGGGTTTCATGAAGCCATCGTTTCAAGAGCACTTGCTTGTATTTGGTCCAGACGAGGGCGCTCGAGGGCGCTTTCAAGTCGCCTTTCATGAATACACCCATTATCTGCTGCGAAGGTATAGCTCATTGAACCTGCCTATCTGGTTTGAGGAAGGCTTTGCCGTTTACCTTTCTACGGCCCAATTTGTCTCACCAACACGTGCTCTCGTAGGCCAGCCCGTTGTTACACCAAATACCCGCCGCATACTCAATCGGCGACCTCGCGTGAGTCAGATTCTTGATGAGAGATATACCGTTGATTGGTCGCGGCATGTTTTACCGGGTGTCTATGAGAAGGCGTGGGCAGTGGTGCACTTTCTCTACCACGGAGAAAGTACACAAAATGAACCCATCGAAAGCCACATTGACGACATGTTGGTGGCAATCGATGCCGGAATGTCCTCTTCCGAAGCGATCAGTACGTTCACCGGATATGAATCAGACGATTTGATCGTTCCTTTGCGCAGTTATTTCCAGCGCAAGGACCTTCCGACAAGGACCGTTGATTTTGAACCAGGCAACCCTCAACCGTTAGATGTTGATTGCCTGGACCCGCTGGAGGCACGCCTCAGCCTAGCCCGCGTAGTCATGGCACGAAATCCTCTGCTGGCTGGACGTTTACTCGAAGATGTTCTTGAGGATACGCCCAACGACGTGCCGACCTTGGTTAGTTACTCTCGAGCCCTGCGCGGGTTGCGTGGAAAGGCACACACAATAGCGGCGCAAGCGCTCCAACTAGATCCTTCTGATCCAGGTGCAAACGTTCGTATGGCGGAGTTAATTGTGTCGCGCTGTATGGAAGACATTGCGGCGCTGTGCAAACGAAACTGGGCTGACGCAGCTGAACTATATCGAACAGCGCTCAAGTCGGATCCGGAACGAGTCGACGCTGCTTTCGGACTTGGCGTCGTGTATGTGCACACCGGTAAACCAGGCGACGCGATCAATTATCTGCTCGTTGCCCATCGACTAGCGCCGTGGGCGCCACGCATTAATTACTATTTAGGCGAGGCGTATAGACTAAGTGGCAACGAGGCGTTGGCGAGGTTGCATTTGAAGAAAACTTATCATTGGGACGCGAGTGAAGATTGGCGCAAACGGGCAAGGATTTCGTTGTCACTATTGTCGCTTCCGATTTCGCTTTCATATTGACAAGAATTCTGGATATGCCAGTCGATGGGATGGTCGAAACCGACGGCCACACGACGTTCTATATAGAAGACGGGCCGAAAGACGGTCCTCTGATGATGTTCGTTCACGGTTGGCCGGAGCTGTCGTATAGCTGGAGGCATCAGTTGCCCGCAATGGCTCGGCTAGGATTCCACGCTGTTGCGCCGGATCTGCGTGGTTATGGCCGATCTTCAAAGTACGGTAGTCATGCCGACTATTCCCAAGTAAAGGTGATTGAAGACTTGCTTGCCCTTATCAATGCCTTCGGTTCAGAAACAGCGATATGGGTTGGTCATGATTGGGGCAGTCCAACCGTTTGGAATATTGCGAGTCATCACCCAGATCGCTG